>PHBN01000025.1:0-19221 GCA_002840635.1 Deltaproteobacteria bacterium HGW-Deltaproteobacteria-1 | reverse complement strand
GACGTGATGTAAATAATATTTCCGCTTTAAAGGAGCCCACCCCGTCCAAAGGACGGGGATTTACACGGCTCATTCAATCATTCTTCAATCTGCTTTTGAAAGGGTCTTGGATCTAATCAGCAATCGCTCAAGTTCAGACACCTTTTCAGATAGAGCAGAGATACTCTTTTGCTGTTCCTGAATTAGCACCTTCTGCTCCTTTAATTCCACCTGATGCATTGCTTCTTGTTGCTTGATTAATCCCTCTTGTTCTTTGACCGCTTCCACGAGTACTCCGACGAGACTGTCGTAATTCACACCGGTTGCGTCTTTATCATTATGGGCAACGACCTCAGGAATCACTTTGTCAACTTCTTCTGCAATCAGACCTACAGACGGCTTCCCGCTGTCCTTCCAGTCAAAACGAACGCCGCGCAGCTTCTTTACCGTCTCCAGCGCGTTTTCGTATGTTTTTACGTTGGTCTTGTGGACAATGGAACTTACAGGAGTAAAACTTGCTCCTGTAACCGCCCCGGGAAAATTAACACTGCCGTCATTGGCAATCGTCATCCGCCGGGAGCCTGGTCCCGAAACCTCTGTACCCAGGTCGCTGATGACAAATTCCCCGGTGTTTGATGCAGAGGCATTGGTCCCCACTACGAATGTCTTCATGGGATTGCCGCTTCCATCGGTCCGCACCAGCATGAAGGCGGCGGTATCCACCGGCCGGTCCATGCGGAATACCGCCTGGTCGCCGACCACATGCAACTGCCTGACAGGAGCGGAAGTGCCGATGCCGACGTTCACGCTAGCGGCTGCACTGTTCACATATTTGATGCTGCCCAGCACCAGGCTGTTGGACTGAGAAACGTAAGCTTTGTTGCCGTGGTGTTATCGAAGCCGCTAAAATTTCCCATGAAGGTGTTTCGTTCGCCGGTGGTGTTGGAAGTTCCAGAATAATACCCCATGAAGGTGTTCAAAGAAAGGGTTGTATTGGAGCCGGCAAAAAATCCGAGGAAAGTGTTGCCGCTTCCTGTTATGTTAACCTTGCCGGCATCTTTTCCGATAAAGGTGTTTGATGCACCTGACCCAGGCCAGGTGCAAACAGTACTAATCCCGGCATTTTCACCATAGAAGGTGCTGCAGTAATCCGCTTTCTGTCCTGAGGCACTTCCTGCAAAAGACGACAGCATCAAAACCAATGAAAATAATACAACGGTTTTCCTCATAACCCCATTCTCCTCTATTCATAATTATTGCTAAAAATTAGCACGACATCATCATGACAAGTTTATCAGCAGCTAGTCAGGGACGACAACCTCTAACTCTTGCGGGCCGGAATCTAGCATATAAAATAGTTATTTGAAAATTAAGAATTACAAAAAGGAATGTTTACTAAAATTATCAGACAATTAGTAAAATTAATATCCTGCTGTAAATGAATATTTCCATTTCAAATCAATCCGGAAAATCTGCTTTCTTTCCATGGGGAGACTTTCTGCCAAACAAGTTAATAAACCGGAAATAGTGATGCCAGAACAGCCAGAGCAGGTAAATTGCAGAAAAGATCAGAACCGGAAATTCAACAACGTGATAGCGCGGAATGTTATGCGTTAGAAAGATATGAAAAAGTTGAGAACAGACACACAAAAGGGCAAAAGGCCAATACGATGTGAATAGAAGTCCGAAAACAGATAAAGAAATCATCACGCTAAGCAAAGGGAAATCACTGAATCCAAATCCGCGCCAGGCAAACAAAGGAAGAGTCTTCACGTAGTTTTTAAAAAATTTAAAATCAAAACGGGTGATGTCTGCAAAAGTTGCCTTGTTTTCCTCCATCTGCACCCCGGCATAATACCCCCTGTAGAAGTATTGGATTTTCGATGCCCAGTCAGGGGAAAAAGCATCCTCCGGAAAGGGAGCGCAGTGAACACGTTTTGAGCCCATGTCAAAGCAGATTTCACGATTCAGTTTCTGGCATTTTCCACCTTGAGAAAAATCTCGTTGTGCAATGCCTAAAAATGGTTCCATGTAGGATTGTATTGCAGGGTGGGAAAAAGCATAGGCCATACACAAATGCTCACGGGCGGTCGGCTCAGCAGTCAAAACAACCCTTACCGAAGCAACAATTTTTCCTCGTTTGGCAATGGCCGGATCACCAAACAATGTGAAATTTCTATACAGCCATGGAGCCGTGACAACAAGCAGTGCAAATATGACGATCAAAGACTTTTTTTTATTGATTACAAATAAAATTAAAATAAGCGGGAACGATATGTAAAGAAATTGTGCTTTGGTTAAAGCAAGGAACCCCAGGAATACGCCGAGCAGAACCGGGGCAAAGAGTCGGGAATCAATCAGCCGGCCTTTCATCATCTCATAGAAGATCATGGAGCTCAGTAGAGCCAGAAGAGCGGCAAGCGCTTCATTGTTAAAGTTATTGATCAGCCTGGGCATGGTGCCATAAAGTAACAGTGAGACCGTTAAAAAGAGGCCAAGAAAAATTCTGCTTCGGATTTTAGAAAAAAGGTATGCCGCGGCAAGCCCGATGGAAATAGCATATAAAAAAATGTTGATAATTTTCCACACGTAAAAGTAACGGGATGAGAGCACATCGACGGGGATTTTCTCTAATGAAGCGATGCGAATGACGCCAGCCGTTAGAGCCGGCCATGCCGGTTCTCTGGCCATGTCCGGTTTTTCCGGACTGCTTGATGAAAAAGATGAATAACTGATTATGTTTTTGGCGATTGTTAAATTATCAAGCCCATCGCCAACGATGGGTTCACGGTTCACTATACTGAAAAAAAAACTGCACGCTATAATAGCGGAAACAACTGCTGTGGCAATAAATCCTCGTGTGCCGGGTGTAATAACGGATTCCTCCATAGCTGACCAATCATTGTGCTTTACCTGGCGTCATCAGCAGGCCATATCACTAGATAATAAAGAGTGTTGCATATTTCACATTTTTTAGCAGATCATAATACATTTTCTATCGGTAAAGTTCTTTCAGCTGCTGAATCTGCTTCTGGTGCAACTCTTCCCGATGTTTTACATTTTCGGCATCTGTTACAGCCCCGGAAGTGTTATATGTTTCGTTATTGGATGATGTTTGCTGATTATTTATCGATGCCAGTTTTTCTGCGCTGGGAATATATCGCATCATCTTGCCGTTGTGCATATCATACCGGACGCCTGCTTTGGCCAACTCCGGATTTTGGTCCACGATTTTTTTGAATTGTTCATCAGACATGTTTTTGAGAACATCCGGGGTTAATCCGTTTTGCCAGGATACCGGCCGTGAAGCATTGGCTGACGGTGTCGTTTGCTGGTTCACTGATGGCCGGTTCGTTTCTGTCGGCACCTGCCCGTCATTTTTGCCTAAATTTGTGACGGATAAAATAATGCTTGCGATACATATGATTACCGCGGGTACGGAGATGATATATCCCCAGTACCTGTCCCAAATTTCCCTTAAACCAGTTGGTGAATCAATCAGTTTCCCGCAATGTGAGCATTTTAATGCTTCATTTTGAATCTCTTTGGAACAATACGGACATTTTTTCATATACACTCCCTAACTATGATGAAATTTGTTATCTTTTTCATTATGCGGTTTCAGGAACTATTGCCATCCTTTTCTCTTGCAGAGTTGAACGATTAAGTCAGCCGGCATTTTTTCTGTTCAGAAAATACACATTCATTTGCTTATTGCGATCCTTCATGATTGTCAACGATGCAAAGTTTTTTCGGAATCAGAAATGAAGATACAAAAAACAAGAGGTCACCTGTCACAGTGATCAGCCGTCCCGATAAAACTGCCATGAGCAGATCCGCTTCATTGACAAAACCTTTCAGCAGTAGAAGTAAAACCATTTCACGGATTCCCAATCCGGCCGGAGCCCCGGGAGTGATAAACCCTGCAAGCCAGGCAATGATATATGCTCCACCGATCAACAGCCAGGTCTGCAAATGAATCTCTGAACCTCCGCCAATGAGGGCAAGAAGGGCGGCAAACATCCCGCCGGAAAATGCCAGAAACAGCACTTCCATAAAGAATGAGACCGCAACTTCCCGTCCAATGATTTGATGCAGTAAATATGCAACAAGCAACACCATACCGGCCCAAAGGCAAATGCTCAACGGCAGCGGGAACCCCGTCAGAAGCAGTGGCAAAACCAGCCAGCCATAAAGTGCTCCGGACACGGTAAACAAACCAAGTTCCCAAAAAGTTGTTTTGACCAGAATCCCTCCTGACACCCCCGCAGACATACCGGTTGCCTGTCTTCCGGCAAGATGAAAAATATTACCGGGAATATATTTGGCCAGTTGAGATACTCCATAAACTCTGATGGCCCACCATCGCGTTGTATACACACCAAACTGCGCCAATAGCTTTTGCCAGGACGATGCAGGCAGCAGGTTGGCCAATCCGTAGAGCAAAGCAAGCGCAAGAATCGAAAACCAATCTGCCGGTGTGATTTGCGAAAGACTGATCCGGCTAGAATAATCTTTAATGCGGAATGCTACAAAGACAATTCCAATCAGCGCCAGTCCGCATCCGAGCCAATCCAATAAACGGCGTACATTCTTATTCATACGCGGTTCTTTGGCCGGCATAGAAGCATGATCCACGGTAACGGGTTTCGCATTTCCACCACATCAAAGTATTTGGAGACCAGTCGGATGAAACTTTTTTTCGACCAATGCTGAATGTGACCTGGCGTGTTGCCCCAGTTCGAGATATATTTGCCACGGGCAAGGTTGAGCACGCGCCAAAATGGTTCCCGGGGAACACTGACGATCAAATACCTGCCTACGATCCTTTGAAGTGCCTGCAGACCGGCATCTGGGTGATATAAATGTTCAAGCACTTCGCAGCAGACAACAAGATCGGCGCTGTCCTGCCCGGAATCCAGATCGTAAATGGATCGTGTTTTAAATATGGAAGGTGAAAGCCCACGGCGCCCGGCGTTCTCGCCTGCAATTTCAATGACCTGTTTTGAAAAATCGCATCCCCGCGCCTGCAGACCCTGTTCCTTCCACCGCAATACCCAGTATCCCTCACCGCATCCTATCTCGTGTATTGATTCAGGCGAGGCCCTGTCAACAAGAGAAAAGAGGGCCGATTCAAACCCGTTCATCATCCATTTCACAACGGGGTTGTTGGAACCATATTTGTTAAAGACATTCCCGACGACAAATCCGTTTTCTTTTACTCCTTCAGATATTTTTATTTCCATTAAAGTGCTTTCCCGTTTTTAAAAGATTCACTGTGATTGTCGTCCTCTTTTGGATTGGTTCCGTCAGAGTGTTCATCTTTTTTCAACTGGAATGTTCTGAAGCGGATATCCTCCAGTAGTTTGCGGTTTGCGGACAATAAATCCGCAATAAATGATATGAGTAGAGTCTGGAATCCCATGCCCAGAAGGATAGACGATAATATAAGGGACTGGATATGGCCGCTCCCTTCGCCGCCCAGGTATTTCCACAGGAAACGCAAACCAATCAAAAAGCCGGCGAAAAAAAGTGCGGCGCCAATCGTGCCGAAAAAAACAAAAGGCCTGTAAATAATAAAAATACGCAAAATAGTGAGAATACTTTTTCTGATATAATCAGGGACGCTCTTGACAAGATGAGATGGCCGTAGTTGCTTGTTTACCCGGATCGGTACCGAAACGATTGCCATATTCTTCTGGCCTGCCTGGATGATGGTTTCCAGTGTGTAGGTGTAATTCGCGGGGATGTCATCCGCGTTGTATTGATTATCCGCATCCGTGTTGACGATGACATCCGCCCCTAAATGCAGACAGGCGTCAATGCCCGTCCTGAATGCTCTTGCCAGTCCCATGTTGCCCGCATGACGAACAATATGATCAACACCATGCGCTTTTGCGACTTCAACGGTTTTATCCGTGCTGCCGTCATCAATGATGAGCCACTCGACTGAATCAAATCCGTGAACTGTGCGGGGCAGCGCCGAAAGTGTGACAGAAAGCGTTTTTTCTTCGTTGAAGCATGGGATCTGGATAATCAGTTTCAATGCTTAATATTCTCCTGGATAATTATGTATTAATTTCATACCAGTTTTTTTAAGGCAAATAAATATGTTTTTGATGTTATATGCTGCAGGGAAATTTCAATTTTAGAAGAATTATTTATGGAATTCCCTGTTCAGTTTAAAACCACAATAGGCCAGTCTCGGATTTTATCTCCATATGATTTTGAACAATGGTTTTGTGAAAAACAAATGGCAGCACAGAATGCCTGGTGTGCATACTATCAACTGACCTAAATACCATGGTATATTTCAGGTTAAACTGATATTATTTAATCAAATATTTTCCAGTCACTAATATATGCTTTACGCTGATGAAAGAAATGTCATGTCAGATCAAAAAATTGTCAAACCTTCACAAATATGCAAGATAATAAGTCGGAGCAGGATTAAGGAATAAAAAATGAAAATAAGAACATTCTTAATATTAAAGTATTCTGCCGTTTGGATTGCCCTGCTTTTAATGTCTTGTACGTATGGGCATGCATCGAGCGTCCGTGAAGTCTCTCTGAATGAGATGATCCAGAAGTCCCAGTTTGTTTTTGAGGGCACAGTGACTGCAATTGAGGCAAGAGAAAATAGTAAAAAACGTATCCATACCTATGTAACTTTTGAGATAAGTGATGTCATCAAAGGTGAATATCCCCGTAAAATCATTACCCTAAGATTTGTGGGCGGTACTGTAGGTGTTGTAACCATGGCAGTCAGCGATATGCGATTGCCTAAAGAAGGGGAACATGGAATTTACTTTGTTGAATCATTGGAAAGATTGCAGGTGCATCCATTGTATGGATGGAGTCAGGGACATTTTATCGTGGAACGTGATGCTACAGGTATTGAGAGGGTAATGACAAACAGAAGATTGCCAATCAAGGTGGTAACGGATAAGGTGCACGACGAGCAACATGCTCTAAGTAAAGGGGTCGTGCGTGATTTTGTTATTGAGAAAGACAAAAAAGGCCTGACGGTAGATGAATTCAAAAGGGTTCTGCGTGAGAGAATGGCAAGGAAATGAGGAAAACATCAAATTGTTTCTCAGCGAAGAATGCAAAAGACAGAGACGCACTCGTGTTGACAAACGCAAATAAAAGAACACAAGCGGAGATGTCTGATATCATCTCAGCCACTGTAAAGATGGTGAGAAAAGTACGAATCATCGGTGGCCTGTTGTTACTGGCATCCTTTAGTTTCAGTTTCTTATCACTGTCTGATGCTTATGAATTGAAAGATTATAAGTGGCCAAATCCATACACAACTTTTTACGTTAATATTCCCGGTGCTGATGGGTTATGGAATCGTTCCTTTGAGGAAGCTATGAACTTATGGGGTGTTGATACCATTTTTACATATTACATCGTCCGTGATGTATATGAGGGCCCTTGCGGCGCAATTGAAGACGGCCGGAATGGCGTGGATTTTGGGAATACCTTTTGCGGGGACGCCTGGGGTGCTACTACTCTTGCGATATGTAATACCTGGTATCAAGGATCCGAAATCATCCAGACGGATATTGTATTCAACGGAAATGAGTCTTGGAATGTATATTCGACTCCGTGGGAGGCTCCGCCTTGGTCTGGGGTAAGCGACTTTCAGCGTGTTGCTGTCCATGAGTTAGGGCATGCTCTCGGCTTGGATCATGAGGATGGTGGTGTCGAAACTATTATGAGATCATATGTAGGTGATATAATCATTCCACAACAGGACGACATCAGCGGTGTTGCGGCAATTTATGGAGCAACATGCGCCAATCCTCCGGTGAAGGTTGCAGGATATTATTATGATAACGTTCAGGCTGCATATAATGGCGCTGCCAGTGGCCATACCATACAGGTCATGAAATATACATTTATCGAAAACGTATTGATCAATCGTGATATTACAACCATCTTAGAAGGCGGCTATAATTGTCAATTTGACATCAATACCGGATACTACTCGACAATTGACGGGTCGGTAACCATTAGTAACGGGACAGTGACTATTAAAAATCTGATAATAAAGTAAGCGACTGAGAGACTGAGTATAATACTCCCCTCCCGAAAGGTGTGGGGCCTTCGCCCCCACACCCCAACCCTGACTACGTCAGGAGATTTGCTAAGATTAAATCATTTTTCAATCTGCATTTGACACTGCGTTGGACAGGATCAGCAGACGTTCAAGCTCAGATACTTTTTGGGAGAGAGCAGCATTGATTTTCTGCTGTTCCTGCAATTCTTGGATGGCCCTCTGTTGTGCCTGAATGATCTTATCCTGCTCCTTAACCGCTTCCACGAGTACTCCGACCAGGCTGTCGTAATTCACACCGCTTGCGTCTTTATCATTATGCGCAACTACCTCCGGAATCACTTTGTCAACTTCTTCGGCAATCAGACCTACGGACGGCTTCCCGCTGTCCTTCCAGTCAAAACTAACGCCACGAAGTTTTTTCACCGTATCCAGTGCGTTTTCGTATGTTCGTATGTTGGTTTTGAAGACGGCTGAACTTGTCGGAGTGAAACTTGCCGCTGTAACCGCCCCGGGAAAATTAACACTGCCGCTATTAGAAATCGTCATCCGCCGGGTGCCGGCTCCCGAAACAGCCGCTCCCAGGTCGTTGATGACGAATTCCCCGGTGTTTGACGCGGAAGCATTGGCCCCCACTACGAAGGTCTTCATCGGATTGCCGCTTCCATCGGTCCGCACCAGCATGAAGGCGGTGGTATCATACGGCCGGTCCATGCGGAAAACCGCCTGGTCGCCGACAACGTGCAACTGCCTGACCGGAGCTTGGGTCCCAACACCGAGTTTGCCATTGACAGTGACGATATTATTAGCAAAATCCCCGTAGATAAGAGGGGTGGTTGATGTCCCGTATAAATTAAAATCGATATAGAGCTTTTGGTTTCCTGTTTCATTGTACCCAGCATTAAGGCCTATGAAGACGTTTCCGTAACCGGTGGTGTTCAAGTAACCCGATTGAAACCCGAGGTAAGTGTTTCCGGCACCGGTGGTGTTAGAGTGGCCGGATGCTACTCCGACAAAAACATTTGCGTTCCCGGAGGTTAAATCACCATCAACTCCATTCCCATTGGTGTTTTCGCCAGCGACAGTCCCGATAAAGGTGTTATTTTTACCAAATATGCTTGCAGTACCGGCTTGATATCCAACATAGGTATTCCCATAACCGGTGGTGTTCTGGCCTCCGGCAATAGACCCGATGAAGGTGTTCCCCAAAGCTGTGCTAGTGCCTCCTGCACCCAAGCCATAGTATGTATAGTTAGGATTCTCCGTCCCTCCCGAGGCACTTCCCGCAAAAGACGACAGCATCAAAAACAATGAAAACATTATAACGGTTTTTCTCATAACCTTATCCTCCTTCCAAGAACTTTAATCTGCTTTTGACACGGTCCTTGACATGATTAACAAACGTTCCAGGTCAGCTACTTTCTCTGAAAGAGCAGAAATGGTATTTTGCTGCTCATCCATTTTAATCTGTTTTTTCTGCAACTCCTCAATGATGCTCTGCTGTGCCTGAATTAGCCCCTGCTGCTGTTCAGTTATCTTCTGTTGCTTCTCCAGTTTTACTTCCTGCTCTTTAACCGCTTCAACCAGCACTCCGACAAGGCTGTCATAATTCACGCCGGTTGCGTCTTTGTCATTATGCGCCACAACCTCCGGAATTACTTGGTCAACTTCTTCCGCGATCAAACCCACAGATGGCTTCCCGGAGTCCTTCCAATCAAAACTGACGCCACGAAGTTTTTTTACCGTTTCCAGTGCGTTTTCGTATGTCCGTATGTTGGTTTTGAAGACGGCTGAACTTGTCGGAGTGAAACTTGCCGCTGTAACCGCCCCGGGGAAATTAACACTGCCGCTAGTGGAAATCGTCATTCGCCGGGTGCCGGCTCCCGAAACAGCCGCTCCCAGGTCGTTGATGACAAATTCTCCATTATTCGATCCGCTGGCATTGGCTCCCACGACAAACGTCTTCAGGGGATTACCGCTTCCATCGGTCCGCACCAGCATGAAGGCGGCGGTATCCACCGGCCGGTCCATGCGGAAAACCGCCTGGTCGCCGACGACATGCAGCTGCCTGACCGGCACAGCAGTTCCGGAACCGAGATAGCCTGTATCGGTCACAACAAATTTTGTTACATCTGAGCCGTCCTTGACCAGCAGCCTGTCGGCCCCGTGAGAAACGACGGGTGCCGCACTTACGAAAACTGCTGCTGCAACACCGGCAAAGACCAGGGCTCTTAAATGGTTCCACAGTTTCATGTTCGTTGTTTTTTTCATGGCTTTTTCTCCTTTAAATAGTTTGTTACTTCAATTGTTTTATTATTGCTTGTAACCGCCTTCTGACGGTATTTCCCTCGATTTACTTGATAATCAGACCATCAATCGTCACGGAACCGGCTTTAATGGTGACGGTCCCGTCAACTGTCGAAAATCCGGTTTTGGTGTCGAATCCGCAGTCATAGCCGCCGCTGAAGACGGTTGTAATGTCGCGGTTAAGCAATATGTCTTCGTTAAATACCATTGCTGAGATTTGTAAGATGTTGCCGTTGGCAGCAGCATTGTAAGCATCCTGAATGGTATTGAAATAAGCACTGTTTACTTTTACAGAGGGGGAGCACTCGAGTGCTGATACCAGTTTCAGGACAAAGATATCAACGTCGCCGCTGCGGGGATTGAGGGGGGTTCCCCACGTACCGCTAGTTCCCGCGACATAGACATTGCCGCCGGTGTCAACGGCGATGCCAGAACTGTGATCAGTGAAAATTGACCCGTAGAAGGTGTGCCACAGGTAGGCGCCGCTGCTGTTGAGTTTCAGGATGCAGATATCATATACACCGCCTTCGTATGGATGGAGGGGCGTTCCCCAGCTCGCAGCGCTGGATCCCGTAACATAGACATTGCTGCCAGTATCAACGGCGATGCCAGAACTGCCAGTACCCGTGTAGAAGGTGTTCCACTGGTAGGCACCGCTGCTGTTGAGTTTCAAGACGAAGGTATTTGAGACGGCGCCGCTAAAGGCATGGAGGGGTGTTCCCCAGGTCGCATTGCTGTATCCCGTGACATAGACATTGCCGCTGGTGTCAACGGCGATGCCTCGACTGGAATAGCGGTAGAAGGTGTTCCATTGGTAGGCGCCGCTGCTGTTGAGTTTCAGGACAAAGAAATTTGAGAGGCTGTCACTGTCAAAGCTATGTAGGGGGGTCCCCCAGGTTTCATAGCTGGATCCCGTGACATAGACATTGCCAGCGGTGTCAACGGCGATGGCGGCAGGGTAATCATACTCACTTGACCCGTAGAAGGTGTTCCACTGGTAGGCGCCGCCGCTGTTCAGTTTCAGGACGAAGATATCATAGCCGCCGTTGCCACTGTAAGCATGGAGGGGCGTCCCCCAGGTCCAACGGCTCCATCCCGTGACATAAATATTGCCGCCGGTGTCAACGGCGATGCTAGAACCTTGATCCGGGCTTTGATCCCATGGAGTTGACCCGTAGAAGGTGTGCCACTGGTAGGCGCCGCTGCTGTTGAGTTTCAGGACGAAGATATCGGCGTATCCTACGCTGTGTTCATGTAGGGGTATCCCCCAGGTTTCATAGCTGGATCCCGTGACATAGACATTGCCAGCGGTGTCAACAGCGATGCCATTACCTTCACCAGTCCCGTAGAAGGCGTGCCACTGGTAGGCGCCGCTGCTGTTGAGTTTCAGGACGAAGCTATTTTGATCCCCTTGGTCGCCGCTAAAAGCATGGAGGGGTGTTCCCCAGGTCGCATCGCTGCGTCCCGTGACATAGACATTGCCGCCGGTGTCAATGGCGATGGCCTGAGGGTTATCATAATCACTTGACCCGTAGAAGGTGTGCCAGGCATAGGTGGGGTCAATGATGAGCGGTTCACGGGGATTGTATGTCCCGACAGAAAAACCGACTTCATCACCGGTGACGTTAAAGGCCACGGGTACGGGGATACGCTTCCCGTTGATGTCCTGCCAGGCCACAGGTTTCGATTCGGTCAGGTAGCCTCTCTCGAAGGTGAATTTCAGGGAACCATCCTTCTGAACTTTCACGGGAACGTTGTAACGTAATCTGATCTGCGAGACATCCACATTGGGGGCAATATGGTAGGTGCTCTCGGTAATGCCGTCCTGTGCCGTTTCATAGGTCAGGTTGATGCCTTTCCAGAGGTTTTCATAGGATACTTTGGTGAGGGCCGGTGCCTTGGCAAGGGCATGAGTATCGGAAACGCCGGTTGTGCTTTGAGGCATGACTCCTTTGGTCTGGAGAAACTCTACGGACAGGGCATGATCGAGGGAGGCAAGGTATGCCCTGGTGGGCTGAAATCCCAGGATATGTCCCCCCGCCCGGAACTGGAGCATGTTGCTCTGGCTGTTTAAGGGGACTATATCGCCGCCTTTTGTCAGGGAACCTGCTTGCCGGGTGTCAAGGAGTGTTGTCTCACCAGCGCCTATGATGCCGCAAGCCAGTCCCCATGCAAAGACCGTCATCAATACAATGATTAAAACCATCCGTGATGTTTTTTTCATAAATCTGTCTTCTCCACTTTATTATATTGAATTATTCATCTCCCATTTTTCTTATTTAAGAGTCATTTTCAATAATTAACATTCATTAAAATAGTCTGCCTTGTAAAAAGTCCATGTGTTCTTTAAGGTGCGTGGATTATCGTACACGAGCGCCCTGTTTGCCGACGCATATGATTTTCACAAAGCACCTGTTGCTTTACATATAGATGTCTGAACCTTCCTTTCAAACTTTATTCTTATTCACGAATATATTTTAATGGTGATTTGTGCCTAGAGGTTCGGCAATCACGCATGATGATCAGATATGTTGCATTCCGTCACAAATGGCATTGGGCGAGGTGTCTTTTTCAGGTTTAAAAATGCGCGTAAAATTTTACAGAAGAATATTAGAAAAGCAATACTACTTTTGCAGTATTGCTCACGGTATCTAAGGGTTTCTGGACTTCTTTGGATGTTATTGGATGATGGCTTGGTGGGCGATGTGAGACTCGAACTCACGGCACCTGGCTTCGGAGGCCAGTACTCTATCCAACTGAGCTAATCGCCCACACTGGGCTTCCTACTATATCCCGCCGTAATCTTCAATGAATAAAATCATCAGGAGGATTTGTCGTTGAGCTTTTGGGAAGTGTGATCCCTTCCCTGATAGTAATTGATCCAGGAGGACGTTTGATACAGATCCCAGTTGCAGGGGGGGACGATTTCCCGGGACAGCTGTCCTTCCTCTCCGTATTTTTTCAGCCGGGCATAAGCGCGGACATAAATGCAATGCCGCTTTCCCGGATAGACTTCACACCATCCTTTGTAGCTTCCGCCGCAGGCGCCGTTACGCTGATTTTTCGGGCACTGCGACATCGGGCAGAGATAGGCCACGTCGATGAGGGCGCAGTCACCGCAGTCCCTGCAATCAAAAAGCGCAACCTTGGTCAGGTGCTCCATCTTGTGAAAAGGCCCCTCTGTTTTTGTTTCCTGGACTTTGCCGCACAGCCTTTTCATGAAGCCGTACAGATTTTTCCCGGGTTCGTACATTAACCGGTGGAAGAAACGTGAAAATCCGTAAGAGCATCCGATTTTAACATCAGTCAGCTGATCTACGAGTTTAACGGGGACTTCGCGGTTGAGGCCCGTCTCCGGATCCTTCTCATAGTAATAAAATCCGCCGTTGATGGGGTAATCAAAATACTGCAACAGGTCTTTCCACTGCGATGTGAGAGATTCTCCCATATCGATGATTGCATCGACCTGTTCGTATTTGATGTTGTGTCCTCCGATGTGCACGCCGCTGAAGCCCATGCCTTTAAGAATGGCATACATCCGGGCAGCGCGAAGGATTCTGGCGCCTTGTCCCTTGTCAGGATCGTTCCGTTCGCGATCCAGGTCTGCCAGCAGTTTATCAGTAACAACAGAGCCGGGCAGATCGTTGTGGTTCATCATTTTGGCCGCACCGAACGGCAGGATATAGATGTTTCCGATCAGTGGAATGTCCAAGCTGTTTTGTTTCATGTAAAGCAGCACTTCATGAAATTTTCTTGCGTCGTATCCCAGCTGTGTGACGATAAACCGGGCGCCGGCTTCGATCTTTTTCTTCAGTTTGCTGTACTGGATGATCTGCTCCGCTTCTGTTGCCTTGAAGGGAGACACAACTGCCCCGGCAAAAAAATCGGCGGGTTGGTGACGGATGGTGCCTTTCATTCCCGGATATTCAAGTCCTCTGTTCATGTCCGATATCAACTGCAGAACATGAATCGGATCCAGATCAAAGACAGGTGCGGGCCTTCCGCGGTAACCAGAGACCGGGTAATCACCGCTCATGACCAGCAGGTTTCGGACGCCTGCGCGATCCAGGGCGTACAGACTGCTTTCCATAGCATTGCGGTTCTTGTCTTTGCAGGTAAAATGGACGAGCGGCTCGATGCCCAGTTTGACAATTTCGCTTCCCATGAAATCGGCGGACATGGCCGGGGTTCCACCCGGATTGTCGGTGAGGGTCAGTGCATAAATATTACTATTGGAAGCAGCCTGACCGGCCAAGGCCAGGGCTTTATCCTGTGCGGTTTCTCTGGCGCCTCTTCCCGGAACAAGCTCCCAGGTAACCGGGAATACGGAGGGGTTCAATAAAGCTTCCTTGAATCGATTATCCTGCATCGCTGTCCTTCATTTTAGTTTTTTAATTTGTGCGGTGAAAATCGCATGTACAAAGGAGCTTGTCAACCATTTTTATAAATTGGTCACTGAGCCTGTCGAAGCAGCCCTTCTTCTTAAAGGTTGCAGTTGTTGTGGAAATTTGATAATTTAAACCATGCATTCGGTAATGACAAAAAAAATGAGAAGACTGTTATCCTGTGTAGCGATTCTTTTATCCGTATTCCTGTCTGCTCAAGGATTTGCCGCGACCGAAATCACCAACGTCCGCCACTGGGCGGCACCGGATCACACGCGAGTTGTTTTTGATCTCAGTGCCGATCCGGACTACCAGTTCAAAATCAGTGAAAATTCACTCATCCTGGAATTTTCCGGGGCCTCTCTTCATCCATCGCTGCCCGCAGAAAAGGTGATCAATAAACCCGGGATCAGTAAGATCCTGTTTCAATCCGCAGGCCGCGATAAATCTGTAATTACAATTGTCCTGGGGCCGCATATCACGACGGAAGTTTTCAAACTGAAAAAATTTATGGATAAGCCTGACCGTGTCGTCGTGGATATTATCGTTGGGCAGGTGGCGGTTAAAGAGGAAATCCCGCAGGAATCTGTCAAAGTCCCTTCTGTAAAAAGAAGGGTGATTGTCATTGACCCCGGTCACGGCGGTGAAGATCCCGGCGCTATCGGCCAGAACGGAACGTATGAAAAGCATGTCGTACTGGCAATCGGCCGTGACATCAAAAAAGCCATTGACAGAATGCCAGGATATCGCGCGGTATTGACCCGTGACGGGGACTATTATGTGTCTTTCAGCAGGCGTCTGAATGTGGCCCGAAAGACGAATGCCCATCTTTTTATCAGTGTGCATGCCGATGCGGCCAGAAACCGCCAGGCCAGGGGCAGTTCAGTATATTGCCTGTCCACAGGTGCTGCGAGCAATGAAGCCGCCAAACTGCTGGCGAATAACGAAAACCTTTCCGATATCATCGGCGGGGTGCCCGAAGGTGAAGGCAATAATCAATCCGGCGAGATCATCCTGAACATGTTTCAAACGAATACCATCAATCTTTCGAAAACGTACGCTTCTCATTTGCTTGATCGGCTCGGCCGCGTTCACTGTCTGAAGTATCCCCAATTCCATGAGGCGCCTTTTCGTGTTTTAAAGCTGCTGGATATCCCGGCCGTGCTCCTGGAAACCGCATTCCTCTCCCATGATGAGGAAGAACGTCTGCTGAAAACAAGCAGGTTCAGGAAAACCATTGCTTCAGCAGTTGCATTGTCCGTGGCTGAATACTTTTCTAGCTCGTCCCCTGCTGTGCGGACTGTGGTTGCTGACAAAACCCAAGACACACCATCCGAGCCCGGGTTAAAAAAGACCTCAGAAGCAAAACATCCAGCGGTAAAAACAATCACCTATCGCGTGAAACGTGGTGACAGTCTGAATACAATCGCCAGGAAGCATGAAACAAACCTTGCAGCACTTTTAAAACTCAATAAGTTGAAGATTGACGCTCCCCTCTATATCGGACGTAAAATTCTTGTTCCGGCTGGAGCGCCTGAACCGGTTGCCGAAAAGTCCCTGAAAAAATATACCGTGAAAAAAGGCGTTCGCGTGAAATCAAGGATGCAAGAAAGACCGGCGACTGGAATGCAGTTCTGGCCGGATTGACTATTTTTGGTGTGGATTTCTTCAACGAGACCTGGAATGGATGGGTCCTTCATTTCACCCAGCGTTCCGCATTCTGGACAACCCCCGGCGACACCGCGCTACGCACGATGGTCGGATGGAATATTGAAATCATGTTCATGTTTTTGCTGGTGGGGATTATTTATTACAATACGCTTTCTGAAAGCAAAAAAGAGAAAATTCTGGGGCTTCCCGAAAAATGGTTCTGGGCAATCGGCTACAGCGTATTTTGCGTCTTTGTGGAATGCCTGCTGAATATCGGTGGACACCTTGTATGGGAGTATCCTTTCTGGTACCTGTCCTTCAAAGGAGTCTGGCTGATTTTCCTGATCGGCTACTTCCACTTCTTTTGTTTCGCCATTTTAGTCATCAGCCTAAAATCGATGAAGGCCAAGTTGACAACCGTCGGTATCATTTACACCGTACCCATTGTAATGAACGTCCTTGCTTTCGGATTCTGGGGCTGGCGGTATTAAAACGACGGTACGTCATGCGTTGCCTTTTTGGCAGTGCATGACGCACCGTGGATGTTTTACAAACGGCTGTAGTCCAATCAGGCGACGCTCTCACATTAAAGGTCCAATCGGCTTCATCGCTTCATCCTCCTTTTATTTTTTATTTTGAAAGTGCTTCGGCGAAGTCCTGTGTCTTCTGTATTGTTCATTGTTCTTTATAACATGTTTAATATAATGAACCACAAGTCATCCGGTTCCGAATGGCAACGATTTCTTTTGAGAGGCATGGATAGCTGTTGCAACTTGGTTGCAATTTTGGTACACCCGCAACCGGTACAGAAAGAAACAGCCAGGGATAATTCCATGCGTGCGCTATGCACCGGGCAGGCATTGCCCGGATGCCTTGGAACATTGACATCACGGAAACGTTTGCGTAAAAAGGATCGTCAATGATGAATACAAAAAAAATATTGCTGCTGCTCATGATCGGGCTTTTATTCACAGTGGCCTGCAAACAGGAAGACAGGCCGACCGGGGAAAACCCCCGCATGGAAGTCATTGCTACGATTTTTCCTCTTTATGATTTTGCCCGCAATATCGGCGGCGATAAAATCAATGTTACCATGCTGCTTCCGCCCGCAGCCGACGCTCATCACTATGAGCTGAAGCCGGATGATATCGTTCGGATCGGTAAAACGGATATTTTCCTTTTTACCAGTTTTGAAATGGAGCACTGGGCCCGCAAAATGATCAATGCTGTCGCTGACAAAACGAACATGCTGGCGGTCGAAACAGGGCAGGGTGCCTCTTTCCTGCCTATGCCGGAGTATCATGAGCAGCCTTCAGGGAATCGTTCCGGCCTGAAGGAAAATATCACTAATCACGCTGCAAAGTTAGATCCTCATATCTGGCTGGACTTCGATAACGCGCAGAAAATGATCGACAACATCACAAAAGCTTTCAGCCAAAAGGATCCGAAAAACAGTGCATTTTATGAACAGAACGCGCGGGAGTATAAACTCAGGCTGATCGAACTGGATAAAAAATATCGTAAGCAGTTATCCAACTGCAGGACAAGAACCATCCTGCATGCCGGTCACTGGGCCTTTGCTTATCCCGCCAGCCGATACCGTTTGCAGTACATGGCCGCATACAATATGTCGGCGGACGCGGAGCCTTCACCGCAGCAGATCCTGGCACTGATAGAAAAGGTCAAAGGACAAAAGCTGCCGTATATTTACTATGAAGATCTTGCTGCGCCAAGGCTGGCCGAAACCATTGCCTCCGAAACCGGGGCGGGGCTGCTCAAACTCAGCAATGGACAGGACATTAGCAAAAAAGACATTCAAAGCGGTGTATCCTTCTTGTCTCTGATGGAAAGAAATCTGGAAAATTTAAAAAAGGGAATGCAATGCCCGTAATTCGTGTTGATGATTTGACCTTCCGATACAACGGCATCGATGTGATCAGCAACATTTCTTTTGCCGTGGAAAAGGGGACCTATCTTGGGATTGTGGGGCCCAACGGTTCCGGCAAAAGCACGCTGATTAAAAACATCCTGGGCATTTTGCGGCCGGAGAAGGGCAGGGTGGAACTGTTTGGCAGGCCCCTTTCTGATTTCAGGCAATGGGGAAAAATCGGTTATCTGCCGCAGCGTCTCAACGCCTTGAACACGCATTTCCCCGGGACAGTTAAAGAAATTGTTCAAATGGGTTTGACGCAAAAAGGTGCGGATGCTCTTAACTGTGCACTGGATATGATGGCGATCGGCCATCTGGCTTCGCGTTTGATCGGGGAATTGTCTTACGGCGAGCAGCAGCGGGCCATGCTGGCGAGGGCACTCATCCGGAAGCCGGAATTGCTGATATTTGACGAACCGACCACAGCATTGGATCCGGAAACACGGGAATTGTTTTATTCACTTACCGGCAATATGAGCCAGCAGGAAGGAACCACGGTTATTCTCGTGACCCATGATATCGGTGTCATCGGTCAGTATGCGCACAATCTTCTTTATCTGGACAAGAAAGTCATCTTTTCGGGGACGTTTAAGGACTTCTGTTCTTCTCGGGACATGGCCGGAATTTTTGGCCCGTCAAGTCAGCATATCATCTGTCATCAACACGACCGGTCCGGGGAGGGCATTTGATGGATTTGATTGAAGTCATGAGATACGGATTTGTACAGCGGGCAATAATCGCGGGAATTTTGATCGCCGCCGTCTCAGCGCTTCTGGGAATGTTCCTTGTTCTGCGGAGGTTTTCCCTGATCGGTGATGGACTGGCCCACACGACATTCGGCAGCGTGGCGGTCGTCCTTTTAATCGGTGTAAGCCCCCTTTATGTTACCGTGGCGGCACTTCCGC
>PHBN01000314.1 GCA_002840635.1 Deltaproteobacteria bacterium HGW-Deltaproteobacteria-1 | reverse complement strand
TAAGCGTTGTTGTCGTGGTCTATTGCTCCTGCTGTTTTACCAGCATTGTCCATACGGGGATATGCCACATTATAAATCAAATTATTATAGGCATAACTTTTGTTGGCCACGTCTGTCAGATTACCCATATACACGGCACCGGAATTGCACTGAACATTAAGATATGTATTGTTGTGAAAATGCGAAGACCAAATAACATCTGCTTCATAAGAAGCAAGACCTACGCAAGCAGACATATAAGTACCTTGCATGCCATTGATGATGTTGTTGTAAAATTTTGTATTTCTATTCCCGTATGGGTATCCACCAGCAAACGAATATGCACCGTGAAACGCCATAGCGTATATATTTGAATTATGAAACACATTATTGTAGACAGAGATGTTATCTGTTCCATCTAAATTGCCGTTCTGCCCGTGAATGTAAGTGCCTGATGTATTTGAAGTAAAATAGTTATCATGTATACTTGAATCAGCGAATCCATAAAGATTAAAATTATTTACCCATGATGACGCATAGTTATTAGCTATTTCAACATTGCTTGATCTTGTTGACATAGCCGATTTACCCCAGATACCGTCATTAGCGCAGTTAAAAGTTAGTCCACTTTCCGCAGTTTTGGCCAAACAGGCCTTATAACCTGGACCTATGACTGCTGTATGCTTGACTATAACGTTGGTTAACCCTGACAGACTATATATCGCAATGCCGTAATAACCGCGTGCGCTATTTGAATCAGTCCCAAAGTCACTGGGGATAACAACTTTAAAACCATAACTGTTTACATCAGAACCACTGCCAGTTACACCATCCCATGTCACAAAAGACACGGTAATTTGTATTGTCCTTCTTGACACATCCCCAGCAGTTGGATATTGGAAAATGGCCTGTCCGTCACCATAAGCACTATTCCAACCGACATCCGTGCCGTGATCGATTGCAGTTGCTTTCTTTATTGTAATAACCTTTGTACCATCAACAGCATCGTCAAGTGTATAGCCGGGATAATTCCCGTCAGCTATGTAATAGGTATCACCCCTTACAAGAGATGAGGGTAAACTATCGCAAGCTCTGTTCGTTGCCCAACTGTCGCATTGAGTTGTCGTGTAAGTTCCGCTTGCCCCGTCAAGAATGTACTGATTCGCCGCATTTGCAATTTGAGAAGATATGAGAATGAACAGACAGGTTGCGAAAATTACTCCTGTTTGATTTAAAATTCTTTTTCTTTTCATGATACTTTCTCCATTTTATCTGTGATGTTCTTCAGATTTTTGGAGGGCTCTGAATTCGCCCGGCAGTTCTGCCACCTTATCTCTTGTAAGACTTAGGTCAGGAACTTTGCGCCCCACCCTTTCAGATGGTTTGCCCTTTTCAAGCTTTTGTTCTTTGACGCTCACTTCTATGTTTGATTTATGGCAGGTGTGCTGGACGGATTTTTATGATTTCGGTGCCCGGCAGTTCTGCCACCTTATCTCTTTCAAGACTTAGGTCAGTAACTTTGCGCACCATCCTTTCAGAGCCAGTAACTTTGCGCTCCACCCTTTCAGGTGGTTTGCTTTTTTCAAGCTTCCGGCCTGATAACTGCAATGGCTGTGCCACAAAACAACGCCAATACTTGCTTCATAATATCAGACGTTTACAAAAACAGGGCTTTGGGGATCTCTCTTAACACGGTTATTTTCCCCATCTCAAAGGGGCATAATGCCCAGAAATGACGATCGGTAGTGCACCCCTCAGAAAGGCCCATTACATGCCAGCGCTTGTATCGATTCAACATAACCCCTTGATGACTGCTTTTTACACTCGCTTAAAAGAAAGGGGGAAAATGGGAAAGCGATTGTCTGTGTGATTATGAGGGGACTTGTTCATGTTGTTTTTGGAGTTCTGAAATCCGGTAAAAAGTTCGACCCAAATTATTAACGAGTTTGTCCTTGACAATAACGGTATCTACATATAACAATTTACTATCATATGTACGTTCTAGTTATTACTGTTTGAAACAATTATCGTGAATCTTTACATGATAGATGTCAGTAAAATACTCATAATGCTTTGTATTTATTTCATAAGATGGTATCACACCCAACACCGATACAAAAAAGGTGTCGGTGCGCTTTACAATTCATGATTGTGAGTTAGGCAACGGCTTATTCATTTCATTGAGCATAAAATATTATTAACATTTACAAATCATTATCCATCAATGGATAGCGAAGAATATAAAAACGGTTTAGGCAGGAGAAAAAACGGTGCGGTACATTTTTTGCTTATCAATTACAATGTTTTATAAAAGTTTGCCAGAGGAGGCAGAAGAGTGAAAAAATTATTTTATACCGCTTTTTTAGCGATAGCAATCGTAGGATTTTCAACTCAGATTTCAATGGCAGTACCTTTAAAAGTGGAAGTAATTGATAGCTATTACCATGTATGGGGTTATGCTGAAGGTGTGAATTGGGATTGGGATGATATTCAGTCTGACTATATTATTAGTGTAGACAAAGATGCTTACGATGTTTCAGCTAGTGCTCCCATCAATGGCGAAGCGTCACGTACTGGTAATTATGGATTCTCAGAAGCAGTGAGTAATACTTCCTTATTTGGTATTTCTATAAATCATAGTGGTTTAGATGCGGGTTCTGGGGCTTTTGCTACCGCAGAATGGACATTTAGACCTGTAAATGCAGTGAATCAATTGGTTATTGATTTCGATAAATATATTTGGGAATCGGGTTCTGCATATTTAAAGGACCTAACCTCGGGCACTGTATTATTGGATTTCTCAGTTGCGCCTCTACAATTTTGGTCCGATAATTTGATAATTGATAACAATTTTATGACAGACCATACATATCGTTTAGCTTTTTCGGCGAATGATGAAAGTTACAGCGATGGCGGGCTTGCTCGTATTCAAGTACTGGATATGACCGCTGTCCCCGAACCATCCAGCATTCTTCTTCTTGGATTTGGCTTGATTGGATTGGCAGGGATTAGAAGGAAGTTTAAAAGCTAAACCTTCAACATGTTTTATCACAGGAAAGCAGGGTCGATTAACTCGACCTTTTATAGGGTTTATATTAAGTAACAGTAATGCTTTGTATCGACTAAACGATAAAGGACTGGGGGACGTACTTCTACCTCTTCCTATCAGCTCAGCACCATAGTTTTTTTTCAATTTACCAATCAGGTCTTCCATCGTGGCAAAAATAGATGCTCATTCCAGTCTGGCAGGCTTTGAGGGCTAAGGCAACGGCCAGATGGGCTTTGCCCGCAACGGGAGACTCGAGAAAAGTGGTAGCGTCAGATAGTGTTAAGATAGTGTCAACAATCTTTCGCACTTTTTGTATTGCCAATCCAGCAGAAAAAACTCTTCCGGGATTCCCGTTGGATAAGAGGATGCTCTATTGAATCACTACAAAATATACTTTAGTGTTTTGCGATGCAGTCATGCTAACGGTACAAGTGGTACCGTTCGTACCTTTGCATGGACCTGTCCATTGCGATATTTTATATCCGCTATTTGGAGAAGCGGTAATAGTCACTGCGGAAGATTTTTATCAACGTTTAAGTAGTATGTGCCAAGTGTAACAGGTGCTGTAACTTTGGCATAATTTGCTGTCACAACCTGTGCTGAAGCCATGTTCACGGTGCATGTCCCTGTTCCGGAGCATCCTCCACCCGACCAACCGGCAAAAGTGTACCCGCTTTTAGGCAGAGCACTTAATGTAACTGACGCTTCCGCATTAAAATTCCCGTAACAGGTCGAACCGCAATTGATGCCTGACGGATTGCTTGTCACTGTACCATTAACGGATGTGACATACAAAGTGGATTGCGCCGGCAGATATTCATACGAACCGATGTCCCATGCGCCGCCCTGCGGTCTGGCAACACCGTCAAGAGCTATTGAATATGCTGCAATGAGCGCCTTGCCGGCATTGATCGGCAACGATCCCGCTTTTAATTGATATTTACCATTTGCAGCATCAACAAACGGATCATCATTACCGACCTTCGGGGCTGATTCATCAGAACTGTTGAAAGTTCCAGTGCATGCTAAGTAAGCGTTGTTGTCGTGGTCTATTGCTCCTGCTGTTTTACCAGCATTGTCCATACGGGGATATGCCACATTATAAATCAAATTATTATAGGCATAACTT
>PHBN01000024.1:18068-21959 GCA_002840635.1 Deltaproteobacteria bacterium HGW-Deltaproteobacteria-1 | reverse complement strand
CCGGTCAAAGAAGAGAAGAACTGATATCATTATGGCGCCGAAATCAAAAATATCAAGAACGCGAAATATCGGCATCGTCGCTCATATTGATGCGGGCAAAACAACCGTAAGCGAAAGAATACTTTTTTACACCGGTAAGTCCTATAAAATGGGCGAAGTTCATGACGGTGAAGCGGTTATGGACTGGATGCCCCAGGAGCAGGAAAGAGGCATCACCATCACATCGGCGGTAACGACCTGTAACTGGAAGAATTCCGAAATTCATATTATCGACACCCCCGGACATGTTGATTTCACCATCGAGGTAGAGCGATGTCTGCGTGTGCTTGATGGTACGATCGTTGTGTTTTGCGCGGTAAGCGGTGTAGAACCGCAGTCGGAAACAGTCTGGCACCAGGCGGATAAATACCATATTCCCAAGGTCGCTTTTATCAACAAAATGGATCGTATCGGTTCTGATTTTTTTCATGTTGTCAATATGATGAGCGCTCGTTTTAGCTCAACACCCGTGCCAATCCAGCTTCCCGTAGGAAGCGAAGACACATTTCGCGGCGTGATTGATCTGATCAACCTCAAAATGCTGATCTGGGATGATGACAAACAGGGAGTAGAATATACAACCACTGAAATACCTCAAGAGCATGCGGAAGCGGCAGCGCATGAACGAGAGAAAATGATAGAAATCCTCGCGGACTGTGATGATGGTCTGGCAGAACTTTATCTGGCTGGTGAGGAACCCTCCGCCTCACAAATTATTGCCGCGCTGCGCAAGGCGACGATTGACTTGAAAGTAGTACCGGTTTTATGCGGGACGGCACTGCGCAATAAAGGCCTCCAGCCCCTATTGGACGCGGTTGTCCATTATCTCCCATCGCCGGAAGACATTCCGCCGGTCAAAGGTATCAACCCCAGAACAAAACAGGAAGAGATTCGCCAAAGTTCCGATAAGGAACCACTGGCGGCACTGGCCTTTAAAATTATGCTTGATGAAGGACGCAAGTTGACTTATCTGCGTATTTACTCCGGCCAAATTTCTTCAGGCGATGAAGTGTACAACGTTGTTAAAAAGAAGAGGGAAAAAATTGCCAGACTTTTGCGCATGCATGCCAATAAACGTGAAAGAATCGACAAGGCCTCAGCGGGAGAACTGGTTGCAATACTCGGATTGAAAGAAACGACGACCGGGGATACGCTTTGTGATGAAGAGCATCCGATCATGCTGGAGCAAATGGAATTTTACGAACCGGTGATCAGTCAGGCGATTGAAGCCAAAACGCCCGCCGATCAGGAAAAGCTCTCTCAGGCATTGATCAAGCTGATGGATGAAGATCCGACATTAAGGGTCAAGTACGAAGACGAAACTGCACAGACCGTGATATCCGGTATGGGCGAACTGCATCTGGAAATTATTGTGGACAGGCTGAGTCGTGAATTTAACGCCCGTGTCAATGTCGGAAGGCCCAGGGTTGTATATCGCGAAACGATACAAAAACACATCGAAGTCGAAGGCGTTTTTGAGAAAGAACTGGGGGATAAGAAACATTTTGGCAGAGTCTGCATCGAACTTTCACCCCGGAAGCGGGGCACGGGCAATGAGATCATCAATCGGCTCTCTGAAGAGATGATTCCTGCTGAATATCATAACGCCATAGAGGAAGGAATCCGCGAAGCAATGATGAGCGGTGTTTTGAACAGCTATCCGGTCATTGATGTCGGTGTCAAATTAACCGGCGGAGCCTACCGTGAAGGAGAATCCTCCGCGCAGGGTTATAAAATAGCCGCCGCCACCGCGTTTCGGGATGGATGTCTAATGGCCGACCCCGTTATGCTGGAACCGATCATGATGGTAGATATTATCACTCCCGGCGAGTTTATGGGGGATGTTATCGGAGATATCAATGCCCGACGTGGAGAAATTCAGGCCGTCAATCCCAAGGGACCTGTTTCTGAAATCAAGGCCAAAGTGCCGCTCAAAGCCATGTTTGGTTACTCAACCGATCTGCGGTCCGCAACCCAGGGACGCGCTGTGTTCACAATGATTTTTGCGGAGTATAATAAAGCATAGAATCAGGAGATCTTCCAGCGTCTCAGACCTGATATGTGACGGGAGGGGCGATTGAGAACAGGCAAACGAAACACCATCATTGATCTGACAAAACCAATGGATTCATTATTCGTTCCGTTTTCAAGCGGAATGTATAGTGATCCACCCCTCGAAATCTCCGAATGGAGTACAATTCAAAACCAAGGGTTTCGTGTTTTCCGCCTGTCCATGGGAACGCAGAGCGGCACGCATATCGATGCACCTGCGCATTTTCTGGATGGTGGAGCCGGTCTGGAGTCACTGTCTCCTGCTGAATTTATCGGGGATTATTTTTTGCTGAACCTGAAGAGCAATGTGACTTTAGCAGATGTCACCGGAATGCTCACGCTTTATCATGGCGAAAAGATCATCTTTCTTAAGACACCTGTTAATGAGTGTGTGGAACTATCCCTGGAGGCGCTGCAAAAGATCCTGTCCCTGCCTCCGGTCCTGCTGGCCCTGTCCGGTGAAGTTGTCGTCAAAGATTCGGCACCTCATACGTTTTACCGAATCATAGCGGAATCATCTAAATTTCTTCTAGAAGATTTGGACCAGAGCAAAACAGATGGTCTTCCCGATGCCGGCGAGTTGTATGTCTTTCCGCTCAAATTGGTTGGTGTTAGCGGATCACCCTGCAGGGTTCTTGCTCGTATTGTAAAAGCTTTAGGGCCATAAAAGAAACTAAAAATTATCGGTCGATTCGAAATAAAGTCAAAACAGGAAAGGCAAAAATGAAGATGAAAAATAAAATAAACCGGGATTATCAGGCATTGGAAGATGATTTTACATCAACATTTATTCATGAACTTATGCCGGGTATCCTGCATAATTTCGCCAATCCTTTAAACACCATAATGGGACGTTCGAAGCTTTTACAGAGACGTCTGGATAATGCTGTCAATAAAATGCGTGAAGCATATCCTGACGCCGCACAAGCGCTGAAAGATGAATGGGACCGTATTCAAAACGATGTCCTCTCCATTAATAAGGAATCTGAATCATTTTTGGAATTGTTCAGGGATGTGTCAGGAAAATTTTATGCACTGACATGCGAAGAGAAAGACAGAATCAATCTTTCTCAATTGCTGGCGGCTGAAATGCGTTTTGCGAATTTCTACCTTGAATTCAAACATCATATTAATAAAGAAATTCGACTGGACATGGATACACCTGATCTTGAAGGCAACAGGAATGAGCTTTCCCTTGCATTCTGGATGTTAATCCGCTTTGCCATGAGCAGTGCTTTGGAAAGTGAACCCAAAGGGTTTTTCCTGGAAACCAGACATGATCAACGAAACATTATCGTATTCATAAAATATTCAGGAAAAACCATGCCGGGGGAAACAGTC
The DNA here is from genome assembly GCA_002840635.1 of Deltaproteobacteria bacterium HGW-Deltaproteobacteria-1. Lineage (GTDB taxonomy): Bacteria > Desulfobacterota > Syntrophia > Syntrophales > Smithellaceae > UBA8904. The sequence continues at coordinate 18,527 of PHBN01000024.1, read as the reverse complement.
AAATTCTTGAATCAATATCCGCAAAGCGGGGATGCCAAACCGCCATCAGTGAAGATGGAAAAAGGAGTTTTGTACGCGGTCACCATCTTGAAAACATATTCGATGCTAGTTCAATTTTCAACGGATGATTGCCTTAATGCTATTTCCATTATCATACCATACCAGATAACGAATAGCTGAAGGGCAGGTCAACGGCAGGAAAGTCATACAGCAACAAATGCGACAGCTTTGATGGTGATGATATCAGAAGGGGCATAACGCAACTTACTAAAAAGATGCGCGTATGCCCCTTCTAATGCAGAAGTCGAATGAATAAGGAATGCTATTTCTTTATTTCATCGACTATTTCATAGTTTATTTGGCGGTTCTTGTTCCCGTGAAATCGCCGTTACCCTGACCGGCAAAATCAATCGTACCTTTCATTGTGTTGCCGGAAAAGGTTCCTGTGTAAACGATCCA
>PHBN01000024.1:11015-17956 GCA_002840635.1 Deltaproteobacteria bacterium HGW-Deltaproteobacteria-1 | reverse complement strand
TAATGCCCTGTTAATTTTTTGCCTGCCTGCTGTAACTTGAATTCAGGAGTTCCGGAACCCATCGGAGATGTGACTTTCAAATTCCATTTGCCGTCCAAATCACCAGCCTGAGCAAATGACGCGCCGATTACTAGACTCAAAAAAACAAAAAAAACTATTACAAGATTAAATCTTTTCATAAATTCCTCCTCTTTTTTTTTAATGTATTTTACTGCTAAAAGGAGGCAATTGTCAAGAATTGTATACAGAATTGTATATGGAATTATATGTGAGGATTTATGAGACGATTTATTGCTTCTATACGTTGTCACATGTTACGTTATGCCGACTATGAATGCATCATCGTTTTTGAGATAGTGTTAAAGAGAGCAGGTATGCTGATGCCGCAGCCTTATTTATGTTTGAAGATCCTGATCGCGCATCCAGTCTTTTAGAGCCTCAGAGGCTTTCCTGACATATTCAAAATGCTTTTCTTTTTTTTTCATTCGTTTTACAGGCAACTTTTCAAGAATACCAAAATTGATGTTCATGGGCTGGAAGTTTTGCCGTGATTCATCAGAGGTAATATAATGCACGAGCGAACCGATGGCTGTGGATGCGGGAGGGGGCTGTATCGGACTCTTTTCAAGAATCGAGGCGGCGTATAATCCTGCCAGAAGACCCATGGCAGTTGATTCCATATAGCCTTCCACGCCCGTAATTTGTCCGGCGAAAAAAATGTTCGGGTTGGTTTTGAGCTGAAAGGATGGTTCTAGCAGGGAAGGGGAATGGATGTATGTGTTGCGGTGGATGCTTCCGAGCCTTGCAAATTCAGCATTTTCGAGACCGGGAATGAGACGGAAAATTCGTTTCTGCTCAGGCCAGGTGAGCTTTGTTTGAAATCCAACCATGTTATACAGGGTGCCGGAAGAATTTTCCCGTCGCAGCTGAACGACGGCATAAGGCATGGTTCCTGTACGCGGATTGATTAACCCCACTGGTTTCATCGGCCCGAAAGACAGAGCATCATGCCCCCGGGCGGCCAAAACTTCTATGGGTAGACAGCCTTCAAAATGCTTTATTTCTTCAAAATTTCTGGTCGAAACTTTTACTCCCTCCAGCAATTCATGGATGAAAGCATTATACTCATCTTCAGTAAGCGGGCAGTTCAAATAATCCGGCGTTCCCTTGTCATAGCGCGACGCCAGGTAAACTTTTTCCATATTAATGGAATCGGCATTGACGATAGGAGCGATGGCGTCATAGAAATATAAAGAGGCACCGCCCAGCATCGCTGAAATGGCCTGGGCAAGAACATCAGAAGTTAAGGGTCCCGTGGCGATGATCGTAAAGGCATCCCGGGGGATCTCGGAGACTTCCTGTCTGATCAGCTCGAAATTTTGTTGTAGCAAAAGTTTATTTTCCACAGTGCGGGCAAATTCTGTACGGTCAACGGCCAGTGCGCTTCCTGCGGCAACGGCTGTTTGATCGGCGGCAGACATTATGAGTGAATGGAGACTGCGCAATTCCTGCTTGAGCAGACCAGGAGCGCTGTCGGGATTGTTGGATTTAAAAGAATTGCTGCAAACCAGTTCCGCAAGGTGTTCCATTCTGTGTGCGGGGGAAAATCGCTGAGGTTTCATTTCAAAGAGACGCACCCCGTGACCGCGACGCAAGAGCTGCCAGGCGGCTTCGCAGCCGGCCAATCCTCCGCCGATAATATTGACTGCTGATTTCATAAACGAAACCCCCATTTCATGATAAAGGCATATCACCGGATGAACTAAACATCAACAGGGGTTACACGCTGGAATGGCCGTCAAATTGCGATGATGTCGAAGTTTGGACACAATCCTGGCCGGATCATACCTGCAGGATGATCAGGCTAAAGGTGATGAAGCGAGAACATCTTAGCAATACGTTAAGATCATTAACAGAAGATCATACCCCATCGGTTTGCCGCAAGTGTCGCAGACTTCGTCTGTTGCCGGCGCTTCCTGTACCGATACCTTGCCGTCCTTGCCCATCTTTTTGATGTTTTTGCATTCCGGGTAACCGGTGCATCCCAGGAACTGGCCGAATCGGCCACGCTTTACGGCCATCGGTTTACCGCATAATTCACAAATCTCGTCGGTTTTCGGCTCTTCCTGTGCGACAATATCGCCGTTTTCATTTTTTGTTGCGTTCATGGTGTTTTTGCATTCGGGATAACCCGAGCAGGCAAGAAACTGGCCGAAACGACCCTCTTTGACCTGCATGGGTTTGCCGCATTTATTGCATTTGGTATCCGTTGTTTTTGCCTCCATGTGTTTGACCTTGCCGTTTTCATCGTGAGTGAAATTCATGGTGTTCTTGCAATCGGGGTAATTGGTGCAGCAAAGGAACCGGCCGTTTTTCCCCCATTTGATGATCATGGGAGCATTGCATTTTTCACAAACCAGATCGGTCGGTGTTGCTTCTGTCTTCACGTTGCGCATTTCACTTTTTGCTTTATCCAGTTCGCCTGAAAAGAGCTTGTAGAAATCCTGAAGGGTTTCGACTCGCTTTATAGCATCCAGTTTGTTTTCCATGTCCGCTGTAAAGGCCAGATCCAGAACGGTCGGAAAATTCTGAACCAAAAGCTCGGTGACAACCTTGCCAAGCTCGGTCGGGAAGAACTTTCCCTTTTCCAGGTGCACATATTCGCGGTCCTGAATTGTCGAAAGAATGGCGGCATAAGTGCTGGGGCGACCGATGCCGTTTTCTTCCAGTTCGCGCACCAGCGACGCTTCTGAAAAGCGGGGCGGTGGCTGGGTGAATTTCTGCTGTGTGTCAAGCTTGAGTAGGGTCAATTTTTCCTTTTCTTTTAATGCTGGCAGCAGCTTGTCCACTCCGTTTTCTTCTTCTTTATCATCTTTGCCTTCGGTGTAGACAATCGTAAATCCGGGGAATTTCAGTACCTGTCCCTGAGCCCGGAAAATGCAGTTGGCGCCGGCTATGTCTATGGTTGTCTGATCAAAAATTGCCGGATTCATCTGGCTGGCGATAAAGCGGTTCCAGATGAGCTGGTAAAGTCTGAACTGTTCGTTTGTCAGGTATTCTTTGATGTCTTGCGGTTTATGGGACATGCTCGAAGGACGGATGGCTTCATGCGCGTCCTGCGCCTTTTGTGTGTTCTTGTAGGCATGAGGCTTATGCGGCAGATAGTCAGATGAATAATTTTCTTTAATATAATCGCGCACAGCGGCCAGTGCCTCATCGGCAATACGGTAAGAGTCCGTTCTCATGTATGTGATGAGACCCACGGAGCCTTCTTTCCCAAGTTCAATGCCTTCATATAACTTTTGAGCTACGGTCATGGTTTTTTTTGCCGAAAATCTCAGCCAGCGGGAGGCTTCCTGCTGCAGCTTGCTTGTGGTGAAGGGCGGAAGGGCAGAACGTTTGAGTTCTTTTTTCTCCAGTTTTTCTACAATAAAAGATGCATTTTTAATTTCAGATGCCAGCTTTGCAGATTGCTCACCATTGGTGACTTTTGCCTTTTTGCCATCAATTTTTAAAAGTTTCGCTTCAAAGGAGGGCGGCTGGCTGCCTTCAAACTGCGCCAACAGATTCCAGTATTCTTCCGGTACAAATTTGCTGATTTCGTCTTCTCTTTCACAAATGATTCGCACGGCAACAGATTGTACACGGCCTGCGCTCAGGCCTCTTTTGACTTTATCCCATAATACGGGGCTGATCTGATAACCAACCAGCCGGTCCAGAATACGGCGAGTCTGCTGAGCCTCATATTTATCGAAATCAAGCTTTTGCGGATGGCTAATGGCATCCAGAACGGTGTTCTTTGTTAAATCGTTAAAGAGAACCCGATAGATATTTTTATTTTTTTTCGAGATTCCACAACAATTAATGAATTTGACATATTCGCTCCTTATAATTCGCCGCCCCTATAGACGGAAGAATTCATTTTGTAAAGAACTTATTTTTTCAGCGAAAAATATTTTCCAGGATGTTGTTCAATAATTCCTTTTAATTCCAATGTGATCAGCATGCTTGACACTTCAGCGGGAGGCAGACCCGTGACTGCGATAATATCATCGGCATGCATTATATTTTGAGACAGAGTTTTCAAAATTTCCTTGACCGGGGTGGTGAAAGGTTCATTGTTTTTTCTCATGTCCTTTTCTGAAAAAGCTTCGGAAAATATCATCTGCTGCCTTTGCATGGGCTGTACGGACGACCTTTCCAGTTGAGGAAGAACATCTTCCAGAATATCATCGATCGTATCAATGAGTTTTGCTCCCTGTTTGATCAGGCTGTTGGTACCGCGGGAATGAGCAGAATCGATAGCTCCCGGAATCGCGAAAACGTCGCGCCCCTGTTCCATTGCCAGTGAAGCCGTGATCAGGGACCCGCTTTTCTCACCCGCTTCAACTACAACAACGCCGTAGGATATGCCGCTGATGATCCGGTTGCGTGCTGGAAAATGATAAGGAATTGGCTGCGTACCCGGCGGATATTCCGAAATGACAGCACCGTTTTGAGAAATGGTCATGCCGCTGACAATGGTGATGCCTCTCAATGCCAGTTCCCTGCTTAGCCTGTCCGTTGTAAATCTGCCATAGGCAGTGGCATTTCTTGAGCCAACAATTGCGACAGGAATCATGTCTTCGGGCAAATGGCCTAAAACAAACAAAAAAGCAGGGCGGTCATAAATGTTCAGAAGGTTAGCGGGGTAGCGTTCATCAAGCCAGGTAATAATGTCAGCCCCCATCTTATCAAGCAGATCCATCTGTCTGCGAATTTCATCCCAATTTTTAAATGCTGAAATGGCCAATGCACTTTTTTTGCTTATTCCGGCTATTCCCGAAAAGTCGGCAACAGCCGCCGAAAATACATTGGAAGGAGAACGGAAATGTTTCAGAAGCGTTCCAAAAGAGGCATTGCCTATTCCATCGATGGATTTCAGGGCCATCCAGTATTTTAAATCATCATGAATCATTGGATAATATTTCGAAAGGTGTCTGTTTCAGCTCCCGTAAATATAACGGGCATTTTAAAAATTAGCGCGAACGTTACATCTTCTGCATCTCCTCTGTCAAGTGTTTTAAAAATATTGCTAAAAATTAATCTTTGCGCTAGTAAAATTGAGTAAGTTATCTGAGGGAGCTATGTTTAATAAAATTACAATTTTTATAGCAACATTGGTATTTGCAGCCGTCTGTTTTTGTCATGCTTTTGCGATGAACGGTTCAGATTATAAGACCGGTAAGCTCATCATGGCTGAAAAGGCCAATGAAGAACAGCGTCCTGTCTTCAGGGTAACGCCCCGGGAGCTTGATCTGGGCTCCGTAAAATCCGGGGAAACGGCTTTTGGCGAATTTCATTTAAACAATGTTGTTCCCGGAACGCTGGATTGGTCGGTGTCCTGTCCGGATGACTGGGAGAGCGCCGGTGATCGAGTGATCAATGGTGTGACATCAGATGTCGGAGACAGCCTTCATGTGGAATTAGCGATCGCAGAGAATATCGGCGGTCTTTTTACCACCAGGGCTCAAATTACAAATTACAGGGCCGTGATGAAAATGGAAAGTGCAGGCCAGGAAATCATCTGCCAGAAAGACGTCAAATCAGGCGCATTTCGAAACTCAATTCGGCTGACATCAACTGGCGGAAAGAGAACGGTCTTCGTAAATTTTGGAATTCACATGCTGCAGGATAATCCGCTCATCAGCTTAAATCCGCAGCGTCTGGATTTTGGAATGCATTTACCCGGAAAAATCATATCAAAAAAAATTGAAGTAACCAATAAAGGCAGGGAAATTTTGCGATGGTCCGTTGTGCTGCCGAAAGCCATAGCCGTTTCATATCTGAAGGAATTGCAGAATGGCAGATTTTTTTCTTTTCACAATGAAGGACTTCCGGAAAAAGGTCAGTATTTCACTCCCGAACATTTAAAGGATTCCATGGAATTGATCGGAGAATGGACCACAAATAATGGATATCCCTTAAGCAAAGGGATGGCAAGTACTATTAAATTCCGGTTTCATGGAACCGGATGCAGTGTTTTCATGAAATCCCATGCGGAAAACAGTGGTTGTTCGATCTATCTGGATGATATCCTGCTGAAACTTCCTGACATGTCGTCCGGTCATGGGGAAAAGAAGGAATTGGTGATTGCGGAAGGTTTGCGAAACGGCCCTCATTCTATTAACATCGTCAGCAGGGAAGGCGGCCTGGAATTGGAGGGTGTTAAAGTATTCGGGAAAGAAATCATGCAGGGTCCAAGAGGTTGGATCACCGTTTATCCCAATTCAGGTAAAACCTTGAGCGAGACCGATTACGTTAATGTTCAATTGAATACATCTAATGTTGCACCGGGATCCTATGGTGATCAAATTGTATTTAAATCAAATTCCGGAGAAGAAAAAGCATCAATATTTATCGATGTGCTTCCCGACGCGACACAAAAAAGCATGGATGTTTATTTATATTCAAAAGATCTTGACTACGTCTTCACCTTAAATAACCATGTTGAAGTGGCAACACTGATAAAAAACGGCTATGTGAAGGAGGGGATAGCCTTTCGGCTTTTTTCTCCGGAAACCCCCGGAACCGCAAGTTTTTACCGTTGGTATAATCCTGTACTGAAGGACCATTATTACCACTATGACCGGTCGGGCGGCGGGAAAAGGCTTGACGGTTATTTTTTTGAAGCTTCGATTGGAAATATTGCCACATCCAGAATGAGAGGCACCAGGGAATTGTATCGTTGGGTCAATCCTTCAACAGGCAGGCACTATTATTCAACCGACTCCCGGGGTTCAACCGGTATTAGAAAAGGTTATCGTTTTGACGGTATTGCAGGATATGTGAGGTAAACTAGGAGCTGATAGCATTAGAACTTGACAAAAACAGGAAGAGGGGATATTAGGCTACTTCTTTTTTGGTGCAGGGTTATTAATGCGCCTGTAGCTCAGCTGGAT
>PHBN01000024.1:0-10979 GCA_002840635.1 Deltaproteobacteria bacterium HGW-Deltaproteobacteria-1 | reverse complement strand
CGCCCGTAGCTCAGCTGGATAGAGTCGCAGACTTCGAATCTGTTGGTCGTAGGTTCGAATCCTACCGGGCGTACCAGAATAGAAATAGAATGTTCTTTCTATAGGGGCTGTTAAAAAATGACCAGATGCAAGGCGCCGAGAATATGAGGAGTGAGGCGTACTTCATGTACACCGCAGCGACGAACATTGATGGCAACGTCACCTGAAGGTGATAAACAGCAGGTGGGCATTTTTCAACAGTACTTAAAGGGCCCTTAGCTCAGCTGGTAGAGCAACTGACTCTTAATCAGTAGGTTGTCGGTTCGATCCCGACAGGGCTCACCAAATATATTAGGCAATTCGCATAATTAGCGCATTGCCTTTTTTATTACCATTTTTCCAGCTGTGCCGTGTAGCCATCATGTAGCCAATTTTTATAAAAAAAGGCGGATGTTTCCACCCGCCCCTGGCCGCTGATTACTCGTTAAGCGTTTTCACAAAGTCCGCCCATGATGACCGTCAATCCTTTCCTAACCGCTTTCTCTTGCGGCGTTAAGTAAATCGCTTCATATTTTTCGACGGCTTTTTTCTGTTGCTCCTTTGCCTCTTGTAAATCAGTCTCCGTTTTTTTCAAATGGCCCAAGTGAAACTCCACCATTTTCCTGTTTCCCGGATAAGAACTGCCCCTATAGATTTCAGCCATTTTTTTGTGATACTCGATATTACTTTCAATAAATTTAACACCCCTTTCGTGGTCTCTGAGCATTGATTGATGAAACTCTTTTAGATCCTCTTCAGATTTGAAAAATAACATAATCCATCCTCCATAAAGGTCATGGAACGCCTCCACTTAATTGCCGTGGTCGTGCTTTTTCCTTTTATGCCGGAACATCCGCTGCCGGGTGCATACGCTTAAAAAGTAAAATGAGGTTCATTGTTTTTTTTGTAGCCTCATAAAGAATTGGCATTGCGTCCAGCGGTTCCTCGCAGGTCGTGGTAACATCCAACGACGCTTGAACAAATTCCAGGTCTCGAAAGGCCTGGTCATATTCATCCATCGTGAACGTTGTCTTTTTGTCCTTCTTTGCACTCTCACTTTGTTTTGAATTTTTCATAATTGTAGTCCTTTCTTTTCTTTAAATTAAAAAACGCCTGAAGTCCTCTCACTGGCATAGGGCCAGCCCGAAACGTCACCGATCCGGGAAACTTCAAGCGTATTATTAAAATGGTTATTATTCATTTTCCTATGCTCTGAGATTGAGTATTAAAAGCGTGATATACAGATATCATGATATAATGCATTATGTCAATAGGGGAAATTGATATTGCATTCTAAGCCCTTATGAATTATAAGATCACAATGACGCGAAAAAACATTTCAACAAGAATCGATAATGATCTTCAAAAGAGCATTAAAAAGCTCGCCATTGATCTTGAAAAGCCATTAAATGATCTTCTGGAAGAGGCCATTCAAGACCTTCTGAAAAAGTATGAAAAACCAGAAAAGAAAACGAAAAAATAACTCGTAACAAAAGGCAGCCATGACCGACGAACAAAGCAAACAACTAAAAAGTATTGTTGATGCTTCTGGATTTGTCTTTCAATTATCAATCATGGATAATATTCAAAGAACGAAAGATAAGCATGGTTGGGATATATTGGCACATGAACACCCCTGGAGTAATCTTTCGAACGGAGATGAAGGATTTATTGATATTATCCTAAAGCAAAATCGCACACGTTTGGTTATTGAGTGTAAGCGTACTAAAGATGCTTGTTGGGTATTTATTAATCCTGACGGTAAAAGTGACGAAATAGCTCCGGCAAGATGTCTATGGGCGGATATTCATCAAATGCGTAGTACATTCAATCCGGTCACTAGACCTGTATATGAGATAGTATCAGGAGCTTATGATTTCGTCGTGGAACCAACATCACCAGAATCTGAATTTTGTGCAATTCGTGGGAGTAGTGAAAAGGATAAACCGCTTCTCGAAAGAATATGTGGAAAATTATTGAGGGCCATTGACTGTCTATTAATCGAAGAAATGGAGATTATGAAAAAGAAAGAATATCAGGATGCCAGTATATATGTTCCTGTTATTGTCACAAATGCCAAACTTGAACTTTGCCACTTTGATCCTGAAAAAGTCTCATTAAAAGATGGATTCTTATCAGATGTTCAATTTGAAACTGTTCCATTTATCCGATTTAGAAAAAGTCTCACAACTGCATTATCCTCAAGTGCATCGCCTTCAAGTATTACAGATGCAAGCAAAGACAGGGAACGAACAATATTAGTAATAAATGCGGATTCTTTGTGTGGTATACTTGAAAATATGAAGGTAAAATTACCTCCTTACACAGAAGCATACCCATGGCGCTAAGAGTGTTGACGCCTTATTCCTGACGGCCTCTTTTCTGCTGCCTTCTTTATCCTCTGCCGTAACGCCTGCGGCTCATAGCCCATTGAATCCGACACATAATCAAAAAAAACATTCTCAGGATCGAATAGAAAAGACTCAGCGGCAACTTGAGTAAATTTGTCGGCGTGAAGATACTCGCAAACCGATATACAAAGAACGTGCAACCAAAGGCCATAGACGCCACTTTTCGCGTTAGGGTCATCCAGGTTGTAATCAATATCTGTTTCAAGGGCATTCTCCATTGTTTGTTATTACTCCCGGCGAATCCTTGTCACGGCAATATCAGAAGGGCTTTTATGCCCGGATCACATTGTTCATTGACTAAGCAATTCCAGTTTTTCGGGTTTTCAAATTTACGCTCAATTCTCCGGGCCAGTGCCATGATGTTAATTTTGTCAACCGGTGTTTCAATTTGTGGCATAACCTGTTGAACATTTATTGCTGCCGCGATTGACCAAATTTCCACAACACAACCACCGGGATATTTATTGAAGCAGCCGGGGCGTTTTTAGCGCCCCTGACTGCTGCCGCTTCACAGGCGGAAACCCGCTGCGGCTGCCAGTGTTGTTTAGATGGATGCATGGACACTTACTGGCTTGTCCAGGCTCGTTTTTGCGGTAAAGAAACCAAACCCCCAGGCACGCGCCACGCCTGTTAAAACCTACGACGTTGCAATCTTCAAAAATTTCACGGCCTCATAATTGGAAATTCCGGCCGCTAAGCGTTTCGTCACATAAAAATTGACGAATCCTTTGGTAGTGTAAGGATCGCGCAGCAATCGCGTGCCGGAAACATGGTCAACGATTGTATAGGCCCGCTTGAAGTCACCGAAGGCGATAGGGTAGGCACCCGCGCCAATGTCCGGCATATTATCTTCAATGGCAATCGGCTTGCCCAGGAGCGTATCAGGCGCGTTTTCTAACAGGCCCGGACGCCACAAATAATTTCCGTCACCGTCCTTAAACTTGCGGATCACGGAAAAGGTTGTGTCATTCATCAACCAGGTGCCATTCTGCCGGTAAACAGGCTTTAAGGCGTGCTGAAGGTCAACCAGCTTGTCGGCACTGTTTAAAAGAGAAGCGTGACCGCCTGCGATATAACCGGTTTTTCCGTATTCCCATGAAGCATTGGCAACCATCAAAGCGCTGTCAATGATTCCCTTCACCTGGCCGACGCCGTTGCCGGTAATAAAACCAGTGCCTTCAGTGGTGACAAAAACATCATTGATTTCTTCCAGCAACCATGCCGCAACGTCGAAATCGCTCATATCAAGCAATTTCTGCGTTGTGCTAGGCATTGCGTAAATTTCATTCATCGGCGGACTGAACAACGTCAATTCCGGTGTGTCCGTTTCAGGGCGTGACGCCTTTTCTGCAACCCATCCGCCGGTAGCGCCGCCTTTGCTCAGGGGTTTTGTGTATTCCCCTTTGGCGGTAACAATCCGGGCCAGCCGTTCAATGTTTTTCTCAATCTCGACCGGCACCAAATAACCACCGTCCGGGTCACTGAGCGTTGACAGATTGGCCTGGACTTCAAGACTTCTCAGGCCGTCTGGATCAGTGCCTTTGCGCGCCCATGCAAGGAATTTATCCTTGTGCTGATTTATCGCTGCCTGTGTATCACTGCCATCGCCAAAACCTGACAAAGACGATCCGCCGCCGGGAAAACCCGCTCTGCCGACATATTTTTCAATTTCATCAAGGCGCTTGCCATAATCGGCCTTGAACTTTGTAACTGCATTTCCTATTTCTTCAATCACTGCACTTGTTTCACTCATGATAAAAACTCCTTATTTTATAATTTTTTATTTTTACCTCTTAACTCTGCCGATCCGTTATCATCATCCCAACGATCCCGAATCTTTTTGTCAAACCGTCCGACCATCGCCCCCCTGCATCACGCAGGGCATAGGCTTTTTGTCTTTTGGTTTGCTTCCCCTGCAAACATCACGCAAGCAGTGGCATGGCTATATTCAACCGCTTGTGGGCGGTTAATCTTCAGTAATAACTATTTCCGGCTCCAATAATTTACGATGTGAAGCCAAATATTTCTTTTCTTGTGGCGTAAGTAAATCATGCCGCTGTAAATATGCCGCTTCACTTTCAAACGTCGGCGGATCATTGTCGCCCATGGGCGAAACATTCTTGCCTTTAAAGGAATCCGCGTAGAATTTCATCTCCCATTCATTAATAAAACTGGTAGGAATCCCCTTGTAAAAACATGGTTTAATAGCCAAAACCTCATAAGAAGGCGTGCCTATGCCGCCGATCCGTTGCCGTGGCTCCGGCATTGTGCCGTGAATAAAACAGCCTTCAAAAGGATCATTCCAGCGCGGCGCTTCGTAATCCCACCACCTTAATGGCCTGGTGCATGGTTTGTTTTGTGTCCAGAAGGTTAAGACTTCATCACGGTATGACTTCCACAAATTGAGTATTTCTTTTTCATCATGGAAAAAAAGAAAATTATCCTTGTCATCAGCATAAAGCCATTCGCGTTCTTCGTCTGTTACTGTGCTTACTTTTCGTGACCTTCTTGTCCTATTTGTTGGCATGATTAAATTCCTTTGCCGCCCAGGGTAATTTTATCCCTGTCCACGCGCTCATAATTTCAAATTTATTGTTTTCCCAAAGCCGCCTCAGTTCATCGCGACCCGCAGGGGAAACCAAGATGAACGGACGCAGCCAACTCTCTCCAATATCGCGCCAATCGCCCTTCAGTGGCGTGCATTGACCCGTCAATAAGAGATGCAACTCTGACTTCAGCATCGGATGTTTCTGGCCGCGTGTTCGTCGTTTTCTGTTTGTCGGCATGACTTTTTCTCCTTATCGTTCGGACGGACGGCCCGGCCTATCGTGTAACGGCTCTAAATCAAGGTTTAATGCCTTCATGCCGGCCAGAAACGCCGCCCGGCTGTCTCGTTCAATCGGCAATAACGGATGAGGTTTTGGCGCTCCAAAACGATCTTTAAACATCATCCCGTCTTTCTCTATGGCTGCGCGTGCCGCCTGCGCCCGGTCATACGCTTCAAGCGCAACCCTGAGAAGCCGCAAACCGGCTGCATCGTCAATGGAATACTCTGTCAAAATATCCGCCCAAAGCTTTTTTGATTCCTTACTTAAATGATTCGGTGCCTTAATTTTGGTTGCCACTTTCAAACCTCGTTTTTTTTAAAGGAAAACCTTAATTTCATGCGTGTTAGCCTGACCAACCGGTTCACAGGTCAAGTGTCGTAGACCTTGAAGGCAGGGGGGTTAAGGTCATCATCACATCACCCACTGGACGCGGGGAATCTCTTGTGCGTCAAGCAATGCCTCGCGTTGCGTCCACAACCATGTTTCCTGTGTTGTAATCAAACCCTTGAATGCTCTGATCCGTTCTTTGATCTCGGCACCGTCGCATCCTGTGGTAAGACATAACGTCGCATCTGCTTGCAGTTCATCACTCAGCTTTCGCGCTTCTGCTATGAATAGCTGATCTGTATTCCAGTTCTTTGACAGTGCTGACAACTCTTCATATCGGCTTTCAAATATTTTCATATCGTTGCCTCTCTTAATCCTCTCAGGTATTCATCGTGATACGGTTTGCGAATGGCAATCCTCTTGCCGCCCCGCTTTACCTTGCTCCATGCGTTCTTTTTCTTGTTCGGTCTCATACGCTCGTCGCGTGCCACTGCCTGCCTGATCCGATCCGGTAAAAGCTCATTGTCCATTGCTCGCCCCTCTGATTGGTATTTGTCTCCGATCGGTGACATTATCTTGTTGACAGAAGATTTCCATACTTCCCCGGACAAAGTTATTTTTCCGACGCAATAGCGGGCGCTGTCTGCCTGCCGGTCTTATCTCTTGCGCTTCAATGTAGCGCCTCATTGCCTCAACGACTCTTTGCTTGTGTTCGTCCTGGTTCATTACGAAGCCATCCTTTTTTGGTATGCCCGGACCGGTGTTTCGTTCCTGTCCAGTTCAAGTAAAGCGGCACCAGCGTCATAAGCTGATTGTAGGAATTGATCCCACTGCCCCGCGCTCATGGTGACTGTGAAAATACCCCGGTTCAAAGCGCTGCTGATTGGTATTTCATGAAGTTCCGGTCGTTTCATTTTCCGCCCTCTTATGCTCAAAATTTGGTCAACTTTTTAGTCAACCGGGTATTTTTCGATACTTGGTCAACTGCCTTGTCAACTGGTCCGCTCTTTTATTATTTGTTTTAATCACTTACCCTCTTGTTGACTTGTCAACTTGACTTGTCAAAAACCAGTGGTTGACTAACCTACCCTTTAGGGTAGTCAACTGGTCAACTGGAACATGGTCAACCGATGTATTTTTCAATATCAACACTGCTATATTTCAGTGAACCGATTGCCGTAAAAGAGGCACCGGAATCAGATAATAAATTTTGTTTGATTGCTGTGGTCCTTGTGCGTGAGACATACGCCTTATCGACGCCCATCAAATCGCAAATGGTCTTTTGAGAAACACCGTTACCCAAAAGGGCAATGATCGTTTCTTTCCTGGACTCCCGCTGATTGGTAACTGCCCAGGTCAGACCACCATTTTCATGCTCAGTGATTTCAAATGTAAATGGTGCCGCTTCTGCACCGGTAAGACTACGGGATTTTGTCAGTGTTGCATCAAATTTGCAGCCGTCGGCTGGATCATGGCCTGCTGGAAGTGTCAGCTTTAAAACAAAGTCTAACTGATCCTCTCTGCCGGAAGTTCCCCGCTGGTCTCCGCTCTTGCCTGCATGGTGTATAAAAATAACTGCCTTGCCCATCCATTTTAATTGAAGGAAAAACCCATTGATCGGCGCCCATGCTTCCTGGTCGTTTTCTTTTACTCCGGGAAGGAAACTTGATAGATTGTCAAAAATTATAACGTCCCATCGCGGATCGGTTTCTTTTATTAATGCAATAAATGCATCGCGCCATAGAGGATCGGATAAATTAATGACAGGATTTCCGCCGCAATAAAGATGTTCGTTTGATATAAAGTCAAGCGGCTTAAGTGCCACCGGTAAGTTTTTAGATATTGCCTGCCGGTCCTTTAAAAGATTTAAGGACATTTCACCGTCAACGATCAACACGCCGGCAGGCTCATCGCTTTTAAAAGGTCCCAGGTCCAGTTTTCGTGTCAAGCAATAGGCTATGGCTTCGCGAAGCCATGTCTTGCCGATGCCACGCGGACCAAATATTTCTGCCATCGTGCCTTCACAAATCGGCCCCAAAAATTTTTTAATAGGCTTCACTTCATAATTTTGCAGTGCATCTTCACTTAAGACATTTTTCACGAGACAATTATACAAAGTGTCGGTTGTTGTCTGGACGCCGCCATTCATCCGTTCAAATTCGTCAAGCTGCTCTGCTGATAGTGGTTGCCTCATTTCGCCTCATCCCCTTTAAAATCAATATTTGATCCTCAAAAGTTCCGGTCAATAAAACGTCAAGCTTGTAATCGACCTCCGAAAGTTCTCCCATCTGCTCCGCAAATAAGACGGCCCCGGCGTCTGTTAATGCTCCCGGATTATTTTTGACTTGCAGGCGTAGCCTGTGAAGGTATTGCGCCAGGTCACAAAGTTCATAATAAATTGAAGTGATTGCTTTTTCATAATTGCGTTGGATTTCCCGCCGCCTCTGAATTACCGGATCAACCGGCACCGGACGGCCCGGACGGATGCCCAGGTAAACGAGCGCCTCTTTGAAACTTAGGTGATTGAGTTTCATTACAAAGTCTATTGAATCACCGGATGCACCGCAACCCCGGCACCAGAAACGGCATTGTTCCGGCCATACCCGAAAACGGTCACGCCCACCACAAAAGGGACAAGGCCCGGCACATTCGCCGCCGTGTGTTCGGCCAACCTTTTTAAGATTGGTTACACTTTCTACTATCGGCATGATGTCCGGTTTCTCTTCTATCATCGGACGGCCCCGGCGAGCTCCCGCGCTTGATTCCCCGGCCATAGTAACCGATGGTTCGGCAGCTTCAAAGGCTTAAGCCCCAAATAATGGCCGTTGACACATAAGGCGCGCCGTATAGTTTGCGGATCGACACGAACCAACGCGGCAAATTCTCTTGTATTCAATGTTTCATTGTTCATTATGAAACCTCCTTTCAATTGGCCTCATCATGAAACAATTAATTTCTTTTGTCATATGGACAAAAAAAGAAGGACAAAACTTTTTTGTTTTGCCCTTCAAAATCAAGCTGTGACTAGATTTGCTGTGGTGTATAAGATTATTTAGTTTTTGATTTAATATCCATAGTTTTATTAAAATCCTCTCCTATTTTTCGAAAATATTGAACAAAATTATATTCAAGTTTTAAGATTGGCTTCAATATGTTCGTGGCGCGGGGTAAGGGGCCAATTTCAATATTCTTAACATTATCATAACCTCTTTTTGCTGTTTTTCCATGCGCCTGTTTGTAAATAGCCCAAAGATTGAACGCAAAGGCGCGGCCCGCCAGATTCGGGATTTTTCCTTTTTTCGGGGTTTCGGCTATCTCACAAGCCGGATTTATCACGCACATATTTTCAAGCGTGCGGAGTTCATCTTGTAAATGGATCATGTCCATCAAAACCCCGGTTTTTTTATATTCATCCATCATATGAAGATTGACGCGCTTTAATGCTCGATTGCTATTTTTAAGTAGTTTCCGCAATTCACGCGCCTTATTAGCTATCTCTTCTAATGTCTTGGCATCGGCAACAACAACTTCCTTTTTATTTTCAGGCACTGCTACGCTATCTCTTAAATAGCGTCGGCAGGCATCTTTGACCGCGTCCATATATTGAGGCGTGAATATCTCCATCAATTGTTTCTCGGCTTCAACTGGTAAAATAAATTCCTTTGTCATTGTCTCCCCCTAACCTTATCAAAATCAATAACCTTGTTTTCTTCTTCACCTGAAGCAATTCTGTTTAAATGGCGCTCCCATTTAAGCAGGGCAGCGTGCTTTTCCTTTAAGTAGTCATAGCGGTCATAATGCACCGCCTGGACGCCGGAAATGCCGTGACTCAATAGCTGCGCCCGGATGTCGCGGCTCACGTTCAAACCGGCAAGCATGGTTTCAACTGTCCGCCGGATGTCGCGCAAGTCAAACTGATCTCCCCCCATTGCTGCGGCAATTTCGGTAACGCGCGGACCCGGCATGGAATCATGAAGTGGTGTTTTGTTTGTTTTTGAAGGGAAGAGTAGGGGACTATCTTTTGCCTTTGCCTGCTTAACAAGCTCCGTAACAATAGACGACGCAGCCGGGCCAAGTGGTAAAAGATGCTCGCGTGGCGTGCGGCGTTTCCCCTTTGGATCAAGCAAGCGGAGCGTTTTTGTATCTTCATTCCAATCGGTAATTTCTGCCCTCAATATCTCCGCCATGCGTTGTCCGCCGGAATACAGGGCCAGCTTCAGCGCCATATCAATAGTATTATCTCCTAGGGCCGCAATGTAGCTTTTTAATTCATCCTTGCTTAATGTCCTATTGCCAGCTCTAACCGGAATCGTGGAAATAGGGTCAACCGGATTATTTTCAATATTGAATTTTTTAAATTCAATTGGTATCGCGGTATCAAACCGTTTCCGCGCGCAATTGTAAGCTGCATTGATTGTTGACCGCAAGACGCCCGCCGTTCTTTCTTTCCCGGCCTCCCGCGCTTTCTGAATCAATGAAAAAACTTCATCGGCTGTTACTTTATTTGCCGGTTTTCCGGCTAGGGCAGGGGCCGCTTCAAGGATATGAACCTTGATAACAGACCGCGCCGCCTTTGCTGATTTCCCCTTGTCGCGTTCGTCCAGGTAATCCGTGTAGGTTTCCAGAAGGGCCTTCAGTGTATATTTCTGATTGGCCTCAATAGCGGCCACTTTTGCGGCTTTTTCTGCCTTCTGCTGCCGGTCTTGCTCACGCGGATCAATGCCCTTATCAAGCAATGACTGAAGTCGTCGCGCCTCTATGCGTGCATCCTCAATAGTCCAATCACCTGTTTTGCCGATTGTCCACCGGATTGTTGATCTGTCTAACTTCCCCTCAAAGATGAAAGCCTTGACTCCCGATGATGTTACTCTGACAGCTAAACGCGGCACTTCTTTATCCCATAAAAAAACCTGTGTTTTTCCGGGCAGACAGTTAAATGCTTTTATTCTTTCAATAGTCAGATTTTTGCGCTCCATATGGCCCCCTTTCACCAACTGATTTTTTGTCAGTATTTTCCATGTAGCCACCATGTAGCCAAATTATTACAATATGATTCAATGGAAGTCAACTAAATAATGCTATGAAAATGAAGTAATTAGTAGGAATACTTGAATAATACAATTGTTTTCAATGGAAGTAAATATAGGCTATTATTGACTCTTAATCAGTAGGTTGTCGGTTCGATCCCGACAGGGCTCACCAAATATCAAGGGGTTACGAAAGTAACCCTTTTTTGTTTTGGCCTTAAAAGTGACTAATTTAATAGATTGTGGTAGTGTCAACAATCTTTCGCACTTTTTTTAGCAGCCCAACAATCCGGTTATCGGTAAGCCAAACGCTCTGCGAGCCACCAAAGCTCCCGGAGCGTTTGGCGTTCATGCTATTTCCACGATGT
>PHBN01000023.1:13558-24021 GCA_002840635.1 Deltaproteobacteria bacterium HGW-Deltaproteobacteria-1 | reverse complement strand
TGCGCGCCTCTACGGCATACCGGCACGAGATCGCAACCGGTGGATCGAAGAAATGCTTGAACTGGTCGATCTCACCCAGCGCGCCGATGACCTGACCAAAACTTACTCGGGCGGGATGAGGCGCAGACTGGAACTAGCGCGAGGTCTTTTGCACCGTCCTGCTGTTTTGTTTCTTGATGAACCGACGCTGGGGCTCGACCCCCAGACACGCGCCCGCACGTGGGAATACATCCGCAAAATGGCGCAAAAAGAAAGAACCACGGTGGTGCTCACCACGCACTATATGGAAGAAGCTCAGCTCATGTGCGACCGCATCGGTATCATCGACGCGGGCAGGATCATTGCGCTTGACACACCCGGCAACATGATCGACATGCTGGGCGGCGATATTGTCGCGGTCAAATCCCCGAATCCGCCGCTGGATGCCATTCGTGCCCTGCCATACGTTTCGGCGATAAAAACAGCCGGCGAAACGATAGAAATCTCCATGAAATCGGCTCACCTGCATCTGGCCGAACTTTTATCTCTGATCGACAATGTTGTAAGTGTCGAGATACGGAAACCTACCCTCAACGATGTTTTCATCAAACTCACCGGCCGCGACATCCGCCAGGAAGATGCGGAAAATAGCGGAGGGTGGGTGGAAACAATCGCCCGGTATAGACAGCGAGGAAAATGAAAGGATGAATTCGCTGAACGTTCAAAGAGAACTTATGGGTATTTCCGCCGTGTGGTGGCGGGAGTTCAAAGTATTCTGGCGCGAAAAAAGCCGCATCGTCTCCAGTGTGGTACAACCGCTTATGTGGCTTTTCCTGTTCGGCAGCGGCATCGGCGCGAGTCTCTCCGTGGACTCCGTCAACTATCGCGATTATATTTATCCGGGCATACTGACCATGTCCGTAATCTTTGGCTCCGTGTTTTTTGGTCTCTACATCATCTGGGACCGGAAACTCGATGTGCTCAAGGCCGTTCTGGTCGCTCCTGTGATGCGCATCAGCATTTTTCTCGGGAAAGTGCTGGGCGGATGCACCGACGTCCTTTTGCAGGTGGCAATCCTTTTTGCCTTTTCTTTTCTTTTTCCCTCGGTAAATCCCTGGGGCATTCCCCTGGCCTTCTTGTTTTTACTTGTCACATCGATTGCTCTGGTTTCGCTGGGGCTGGCTCTGGGTTCGCTCCTGGAAAGTCTGGAAGGGTTTCAGGTCATTTCAGCCTTTCTGATTTTTCCGCTCTTTTTCCTATCCGGCGCCCTTTTTCCTGTAGATGAAAGACTGCCCTCCTGGCTTGGAAGGCTGGTAAAAATCAACCCCATCAGCTATACCGTCGACGGTGTGCGCGGCGCACTTCTGGGAATCAACACCTATCCGTTTTACGTGGATCTCGGCATCCTCATCTTTTTTGCCGCGGCCATGTTTTTTTTGGGAAGCATTCTTTTCAGCAGGATGAAATAAAGTTTAATCCGGCCGGATTCCTGATGTCCCTTGCAAGTACTTCATAAAAAATCTTTTTGTATCTCATCGTCGCCAGATTGACGAAAAAATGATCGGCGTTCAACATCAGCGATCATCTTGCATAAAGCATGACAATTGTGCTATTAGTCTCCGGCATTCTGCAATAGCCTTAAACACGCTCTGTCCGTTTGTGTCGTTGGTATTCATCTGTATAAGGCTGACAGGCCCGATGGTTCTATTTACAGATCAACGCTGGAGATTCAACACCGTGACCTACTACGTTCTGATCGCTTTTTGCTTTGTTATTCTACTGGCGTACGTCTTCGACATCACGTCGAAATACACAAAAATCCCCGGCGTGATTCTGCTAATTGTGAGCGGTATAGGCATCAACCTGCTGGAATCATTCTTCAAAATCGGAATCCCGGACATGTCACGTCTCCTTCCCGTTATCGGCACCCTCGGCCTGATTCTCATTGTTCTGGAAGGCAGTCTCGACCTGACGCTCCGCCGCGATAAAAGCAGACTCATTGGCAGTTCCCTGTCCTCTGCCGTTCTCCTGTTCGGAATTTTTATCGGTATTTTCACCTGCATCTCGGTTTATTTTCTGGACTTTGATTTTAAGGCATCAATATTAAATATCATTCCTTTGGCGGTGATTAGCAGCGCTGTCGCCATTCCATCAGCGTCCGGCTTGAATTCTGCCGATCGTGAATTCGTCACATACGAGAGTTCTACCTCCGACATCATCGCCATTCTGTTGTTTGATTTTGTATTGCTGCACAGCGGTTCGCTGGGGGCCGGCATACTGCGGTTTTTTATCGAAATGATCATTACGGTTATCGCTTCCGTCCTGTTCGGCACAGGGCTTGCCGTTCTTTTGCACAAGATTAACCATCACATCAAATATGTCATTATCATGACCAGCATCGTTATGATTTACGCGCTGGCAAAACTCGTTCACCTGTCGTCACTGCTTGTCGTTTTGATTTTCGGTCTGGTCATGAACAACAACATCCTTTTCCAGAACGGAGTTACTGTAAAATTCATTAATTTTGATGAATTCAATACGGATCTGAACGCTTTTAAAAACATCGTGGCGGAGTTGACCTTTATTGTCCGGTCTTTCTTTTTTATTCTGTTCGGATATTACACAAAAGTGTCAGACCTGCTGAGCTTAAACAACCTCATGATCTCCATGATCATCGCCGCATCCATTTTTATACTCCGTGCGCTGTTCTTCAAACTTATTCTGCACACCCCTCTGAATCCGCTCCTTTATTTTGCACCACGCGGTTTAATTACCATTTTACTTTTTCTGGCCATCCCCTCCACAATGCTGTTTCCGTTCATGAACGTTGGCATCATCACCCAGATGATTTTCATCACGATCCTCATCATGGCCCTTGGAAACATTCTTTTCAAAAGCACAGATCAGGTGACGGAACCTGAACCGAATAATATTTAAAATCATTTGAAGGAAAGAAAATAATTTATGGATAAGATTGTTGGAATAGATATTGGTTCGGTTGCCCTTTCCATTGCGCTGATTGATCAAAAAGGATATGTCGTCCAGTCATTCTACCGGTTCCACCAGGGCGCCATTGCCGAAACGCTTCGTTCAATGCTGAGCGACATCGACATTCGGCAGGTCGGTGGGATCGCCATGACGCAATCCGGACCGGATATCCTGAAGGACGTAGAGCGTTTCGACACGCAAATTGCCATGATCGCGGCAGTTAAAAAATATCATAATCAGGTCGGCAGTATTCTATTTGTAGGCGGTGAAAATTTCGGCCTGATCACGTTCAACAAACATGGCGAGTATGAGCGATTCCGGTCAAATTCGTCCTGTGCTGCCGGCACCGGCAGTTTTCTGGATCAGCAGGCGAAACGGCTCAACCTCAAAAGCATCGAAACACTCAGCACCGTTGCGTTTTGCAATCAGATCAATACGCCGAAGATCGCCACGCGTTGCGCCGTGTTTGCCAAAACCGATCTGATTCACGCCCAGCAGGAAGGCTATTCCGTGGGACAAATCAGCGACGGTCTTTGCGAGGGCCTAGCCAAAAACGTCATAGACACCCTGATTCCCGATTCGAACATTCATCCGCCGCTGATTCTGGCCGGCGGCGTCTCTATGAACTTAGCCGTGGTCAAACATTTCCGCAACCTCCTCCAGACCGAGCCCGTTATCGGAGAGCACAGCCATCTTTATGGAGCAATCGGTGCCGCTTTGCTTTATATGGAACAGCCAGCTCTGACACCGCTTGACGCACAGAGCTGGGACGACCTTTTTGTGCAGGAAATCAGGGAAAAGATTTACGGTTACCCGCCGCTGCAATTGACGCTTTCTGATTATCCCGAGTTTTCAACCGACTCCAGTTTTATCTACAACCCCGTCAACAATGCCGCCGCGATTGAAGTGGACATATACCGTCCGCTGCAAAAAAAGGAGAGGGTTTACCTGGGCATCGACATCGGCTCCACCAGCACCAAGGCCGTCCTGATCAACCGCCAAAACGATGTGCTGGCCGGCCTATACACCCAGACGTCAGGCCAGCCGCTCAGAGCCGTCCAGGGACTTTTTGAGGCCCTTGATCACATCGCTAAAAGCCAGGCCTGCGAATTTGTTTTCGATGGTGTCGGCACCACCGGATCAGGCCGCAAATTCATCGGCCGTATTATCAATGCCGATCTGATTATTGACGAAATAACCGCTCACGCTCGCGCAGCTTTTGAGCTCAACAATGAAACGGACACCATCATAGAAATTGGCGGCCAGGATGCCAAATTCACAACTCTGCAAAACGGGATGGTTACCTCCTCCGTCATGAACAATGTCTGCGCCGCCGGTACCGGCAGCTTCATTGAGGAACAGGCCGTAAAACTCGGCGTGAGCCTTACCGACTATGCCGGACGCGCGATAAACACCCCGTCACCCGTTTCCAGCGACCGCTGCACCGTTTTCATGGAACGTGACATCAACAATTATCTGACGGAAGGATATTCCGTCAATGAGGTTCTGGCAAGTGTTTTGCATTCCGTATGCGAAAATTATCTGTCCAAAGTCGCAGTAGAAGCCGCCATTGGACAAAATATTTGTTTTCAAGGCGCCACCGCCCGCAACCGGGCACTTGTTGCCGCTTTCGAACACCGCTTGAATAAACCCATTTTTGTATCCAAATTCTGTCACCTGACCGGCGCTTTAGGGAGCGCACTGATCCTGGTAGAAAACGCTGTTCATAAATCCGCTTTCCGCGGCCTTGCCCTCTGTCACGAAAATATACCGGTGGAAAATGAGGTGTGCGAGCTGTGTCATAACAACTGCAAGATCAACAAGGTCACCGTTCAAGGAGAAACTGTCGCCTTCGGCTTTCTGTGCGGGCGGGATTACGACACCAAACACTACGTCGGTTCAACCAAAAAACAATACGACCTGATCACGGAACGAAGTCTGGTTTTCCCGCTTCCTAAAAAACCCGCGGCTTTCAAAAAGAAGGTGACCATCGGCATCCCCAACGCCCTGTATCTGGCCGAAGAGATGCCTTTATGGAAGTATTTCTTTGCCACGCTCGGCGTGGAAACCGTCACGTCCGAAAATCTTAAGAATGCCGTCAAATCCGGCAAGAAACTGACCGGTGCCGAATTTTGCGCACCGATAAATGCTTTTTTCGGTCATGTGCAGTACCTGGTGGACAAGTGCGATTACATCTTCCTCCCTTTTTATCTGGAAGCCCCCAAACAAAAAGACGAGGATTTCCGCTACTACTGCTATTATACCCAGTTTGCGGCCTCCCTTGCGGCAGGCATGAAAAGCATGCGCCTGAAAAACAAAACCATCATGCCGGTGATCGACCATTACTCCTTCCAGTCACGCATTGAGCTCTTTTCCATCCTGAAATCTATTCTGAACACCGGCTACTGGGAAATTTACAACGCTTACGAAGCGGCGTTGGCCTTTTACAATGAGGGCCGCGCAAATCTTCTCAATGTCTATGAAAGAGAAAAACCCGCAGGCGGTGAAATCAGTGTGGCTCTTCTGGGCAGACCTTACGCCATTATGCAGAAATCAATGAATAAGGGGATCCCGGATATCTTCAGTACGCTCGGCATTAAAAACTTTTACCAGGACATGCTGCCCGCGGAGCAGGAGGATTTATCCGAGATCGAACCGCTGCTCAAGAGGATGCACTGGAATTATGCCGCGCGGATCCTGAAAGCCGCGCTCCATATCGCCCGTACGCCCGGTTTGTATCCGGTTTATGTAACGTCATTCAAATGCAGCCCCGATTCCTTCACGCTGGATTATTTTAAGCGGATTATGGACAAATACGGCAAGCCCTATTTGATTCTCGAGCTCGACGAGCACGACTCCAGCGTCGGCTATGAAACCCGTATTGAAGCGGCCGTGCGTTCCTTTAACAATCATCATAAACACGTAGACCTTCGACTGGTTTCGTCCCGGCTGCTGCCGCTCAATTCCGCAAGCACATCCAGAATCAAGAACAAGACGCTTCTTTTCCCCTGTTTTGACCCCATCAATTCCAAACTCCTGGAAGCGGTGTTTATCCGGGAAGGGGTTGACGCGAGGATGGTGCCCCTCACGGAAAAAGTCATTCAGCGCGGCTTGCGCACCAACAGCGGCCAATGTCTGCCCGTCAATTTAATCGCGCAGAGCTACATGGACCATATTGAAGAAAACCTGCTGGATCCCGCCCAGACCGTCGGCTGGATTTTCGACAGCCACGTTGCGTGCAATATCCGGCTTTATCCGCAATTGATCAAGGGCATCATGGAAGCAGCAGGCCGCGGCATGGAACAAGTGGAGGTGTACGTCGGCAAAATGTCACTGGGGGATATATCCATGCAGGCCTCCATCGAGGCCTACTTCGCGCATATGTTCGGCGGCATGTTGCGCAAGATCGGCTGCAGGATCAGACCCTATGAAAAAGAAAAAGGGATGACGGATAAAGTAATTACCCAGTCCATCAATATTCTCTATAATACCCTTCTCGGAGGCAGGAGCAAGGATGACGACCTCGCGCGCGTCATCAACCTGTTCAAAAAGATAGAAACCATCCCCGGCCGGCGTCCGAAGGTAGCCATTTTCGGCGACATGTACGCTCGCGATAACGACACGTTCAATCAGAATTTAATTTACTGTATCGAACAGTACGGCGGCGAAGTCATCACGACACCGTTTAATGAATTTGTCAAACTCGTCGCCAGCCCTTACATGCGGCGGTGGTTTCTGGAAGGCGAGTTCATGGACGTCCTGGTTACCAAGACGCTCATCACGCTGGTCAACCAGCTGGAGAAAAGCTATTATAAAATGTTCAATGAGCTGCTCAACGAACCGGCTATGGACAGCGACATCGACTATAAAAAAATCTACGAACATTTTGACGTCACCGTCCAGCACTACGGCGAATCGGCCGACAACCTGCTCAAGATTGCTGCGCTGATGCAGCATTATCCTGATATCTCGCTTTTTGTGCAGACGAATCCGGCCTTCTGCTGCGCCGGTCTGGTCACCGAGGCGATGGCCTCACGCATCGAGGAATACACGGGCGTTCCCGTTGTCACCCTCAACTACGACGGGACCGGTAAGAATATCAACTCCAAGGTGAGTCCTTACATAAAATTTCCTCGCAGGAAATCGGAAAAGCTTATCGCCCGGGGCGGAGAAAGATAAACACCAGAGGACAAGGTTGATAGATCTATGACGTCACGCACGAAACCGGCAAACCTGATCTATGACGTTGATGAAAGCCCGAAAATCGGCGCTCTGATCCTGCTTGGTTTTCAGCATATTTTTCTGCTTGCCATCGCGTTTGTTTTCCCCGTATTGATCATCGACAGCATCGGCGGCACCGAAAATGACGCGCGGCATCTCATTTCCATGGCCATGCTCGTCACAGGCATCGCAACGATCCTGCAGGGACTGAATAAAGGCCCCGTCGGCTCCGGGTATCTGTGCCCCCTTCTCAACGGCCCGGCCTTTCTCTCCGCTTCCATCATGGCAGGCAAGGCCGGCGGGCTTCCGCTGATTTTCGGCATGACGTTTGTCGCCGGCCTGTTTGAAGCATTTTTTTCCCGCGTGGCCGTCAAAATGCGCGCCTTCTTTCCTGCCGAAGTAACCGGTACTATTGTGACCATGGTAGGCATTGAGGTAATTCCCTTTTCCATGAAAAAATTCGTTGGCATGGACGCGACCCATTTAACCCCTGATTCGATAGAATCAGCCGTTGCTCTGGTGACGCTTGCGGCCATGATCGGCCTGACGGTCTGGGGGAAAGGGAAAATCCGCCTCTTCTCGGTGCTAATCGGGATGCTTATCGGATACGTACTTTCTTTTTTTCTGGGTATTATCGGACCGGAACAGTTCAGTCACTTCAAAGAATCTGCGTGGTTTTCTTTACCCGCGGTAGGTTCATACGGTCTGTCCTTCAGCACGGCCCTTATTATTCCCTTTGTGGTGGCAGCTCTCTCTTCCGCCCTGAAAACGATGGGAGATCTCACCACCTGTCAGAAAATAAACGACGCGGCCTGGAAACGCCCCGATATGCAATCCATCAGCAGAGGCATCCTGGCATGCGCATCCGGCAACCTGATGTCAGGACTGGCAGGGGCTCTTGGCCAGTCTCCCTCATCCAGCAATATTGGCCTTTCCATTGCTACGGGAGCCACAAGCCGGACCATCGCCTATGCAACGGGATGCATCCTGATTACGCTGGCCTTCATGCCGAAGATTGCGGCCGTTTTCGTCATCATGCCAACGCCGGTTATGGGCGCCAGCCTGATTTTCGCCGTCAGTTTCATGGTACTGGCCGGCATTCAGATCATGCTCTCGCGCATGATCGACTCCAGAAAAACCTTCGTCATAGGCATGTCCATCATCTTTGGACTGAGCGTGGACCTGATCCCGGGAATCTTTAACGGTCTGCCCGGTGCAATCAAACCGTTCTTCCAGTCTTCCCTCTCCGTGGCTACGCTGTGCGCAATCATCCTGAACATGTTCATGAGAATCGGAATCGCTAAAACCGCTTATCTTGCGCTTGTTCCCGGTGTTGACTCATCGGAAAAAATATTTGACTTCATGCATAAGCAGGGCGGCCTGTGGGGCGCTATGCCCGACGTGATCGACCGCGCCGCTGCCGCCATTAACGAAACATTCGAGGCTGCCGAAGTAAAATCGGCTGCCGAGGGTCCTCTGCAGGTTGCCGTTTCGTTCGACGAATTCAACCTGGATGTTGAAATTACCTACCTGGGGATGCGGATGGTCATTCCGGACGTCAAACCCTCCGAAGAAGAAATCATGATATCTCCCGAAGGCCTTGCCAAACTTTCGCTGTTTCTTATTCATGAAAACGCTGACAGGGTGGAATCACATGTTAAGAATGGACAATGCCGCATCCTGCTGCACTATAATCACTGAAGTTTCAATTATTTGGCAGACTCCGACCAGCACTCACTCCATGCTGAAGAGGAAGCACCCTCCGATTTGCACATGGCATTGCAGTTTGCAAATTCCGCGGCACAAAGTCTGTTATCCGCCGTATAATTATAACATGGCTGTTGTTTTTCGCCACAGCAACTGTAGCATTTATTGATTCGTGCCAGACGTTCTTTTTCCGCTGTTACAGACGTCTTATCGTCCTTATTGCCTGCCTTTTTTTCTTCATCTGCCGCCGCTTCATTTGCGGATTCATTAAAGCTCTCCGCTAACTCGCATTTCATGCCATCGCGGAAAGAAGAAGTAATGAACGGATTACCATGACGGTCAACACACTTATAAATTTCTCCTGCCTGGGCAAAGGTTATAAAAATAAAAAAAGCACTCACAGTAATGAATAAGACCTTCCTCATTTTTCCCTCCTTCTTTAAATCAATCAAACTACGCTAATTATATCACTTTCCTGACTATTAATATAGTGCAGTTGTCAGAATAATCGTTACTCAATAACAACACCTGTCACCCACATCAGTTCGCATGAGTTGGCGCCGCTGTCTTCCCGGGTGAGTGATGAACGCCAGCTCCCGCCGTCGGAATCCTTGACGTTGATAAGATAACCCTCAAGCCTGACAATTTCACCTTTGCGTACTTTGAATAGACTCGATTTGATATTGTCATCCGCCGGGACAAGATGCGTATTGGCTGAATTGCGCACAATGAGGGCCGGATCGATTGGCGGTGTATCCTTCCAGCTGTAATGATACCAGCGATTGCCTTGACTGATATTAAGTTTTCCGGTTATGGCATTGTCGGACATCGGCCCCCAGCCCAGTGCAAAATCCAACGGAGAGAATTCTGACCAGCGCCCGCTGCGGTAGCGTTCGATGGACAACACCTTGGCACGGATCTTATAGCGCGCAACCGGTTGAATCTCAAAGCCCGGCCTTTGCACTGTTGCTGCATCAGTGCTTTCCTGTATGGGCTGCTCTGCCACAGGCCCGATATTGTCAATCCGTTTCTGCTCCAGCTTGTTATGCATGTAATAACCGATGAAAACGAGTAGCAGCAAAATGATTACGATCATTGATATCGGCCGCTTTGCGCTTTTGTCAGATATTGTTGGAGTGCCGGGCCGGTATATTGATGGAGCGAAGTCTTCCTGCGTCAGTTTGGCAAAAATGACACCGCAGTGAGTGCACTCAAGCTTTTCATCTTCCTGTTTTGTGCCGCATTTTGGACAAATCATCTTTCAATCTCCAAACCTTGAAAAAGCTGATATGCTCTGACGAAGTGTACAACAATATTAGTTGTTACCTTCTGCCATAAATTACGACAAATGAATAGAGCAAGAGAATAACTTGAAATGATAAAATTTTTGGCATGAGACAGGTCAATCTTTTGCGGGAATCTTGTCATACCGTTCGGAAATCGTTAGAAAAACCGTTCCAAAAAGCAGAAAAGGGATTAGCAGCTTTTGCTAATCCCTTGTAATCATTTGGTAGCGGGGGTAGGATTTGAACCTACGACCTTTGGGTTATGAGCCCAACGAGCTACCA
>PHBN01000023.1:0-13514 GCA_002840635.1 Deltaproteobacteria bacterium HGW-Deltaproteobacteria-1 | reverse complement strand
ATCAAAATCAATGCCCAGGGTCGAAGCCAGCATGGCGGCGGCCAGATCTTCCGAATAATCACCGGTTTCTTTTTCCGTCCTTCCAAAAGCATGATGCTCGCTGATATAACCGTAGGCTTTTTTATCGGCGGGAATGGCCAATCCGACCGACGAAGCCAGCAGGCGGCGCGGTTCGTTGCTGCAGCATCGGCTCATCACGCAAAACGTGATGGCTCCTGTCTGCAATTCTTTGAGCCCCTGCGTTTTGGAAATTAATTTACAGCCCGGTGGGAAGATGCTGGATACCTGGACCAGATTGCACTTTTCAATACCGGCATCACGCAGGGCCAGTTCAAACGAATGCAGTTCTTCCTTATGCGTGCCGACACCCTTTGTCAAAAAAATTTTTTTGGGAACATTCGGATTCAATTTGTCATCTCCCTTCAGCGCTTATTTTGTCATATAACCCATTAACCGATAGATCAGTTTGGCCGCCATGAAATCCGGCGCCACAAGGCCGGGCAGCGGCGCCAGCTCAACCACATCAAAACCGCGGATATTGCATTTGCCGGCAACCAGGCGCAACAGACTCAGAACATTCCTCCAGTAAAGGCCTCCCGGTTCAGGTGTTCCGGTCGCGGGCATGATGGACGGATCGAAAACATCCAGATCAATCGAGACGTAAACGTCACCGCGCAAATCCTTACAGACGGTCTGTGCCCAGTTTTTATGATCAAACACATAATCTGCCGAATAGGATTTGACACGGCTTTTCGGCAGATAGTCACCTTCTTCCCTGCTCATGCTGCGGATGCCCACCTGAACCAGCGAACAGCAATCAACAATCTGTCTAGCCACACAGGCATGATTATAAGGAGTCCCCTGATAACTGTCCCGCAAATCCGCGTGAGCGTCCAGCTGGAGGACGGTCAGTTCCGGGTATTTTGCGGCAACAGCCTGAACGGCACCTAGCGAAATACTGTGCTCACCGCCCAGCATGACCGGTATCTTTCCGGCATTGACAAACCGGCCGATTTTTTTTCTTACAGCGGAAACCATGTACCTGGGGCCCCGTGCGTCTATTTCCACCGGCAACGCAGTGTGAATCCCCGCCAGATAAGTGTCTTTTTTCAGTTCTTCATCATACAGCTCCATGTTGGTCGAAGCTTCGATAATGGCTGCCGGTCCCCGCCGGCTGCCCGGCTGATACGTGGAGGTCAGATCGTAGGGCACCGGAACGATCACAAATTTAGCGTCGCGCAGAGAACACTCGGGATATATGCCACCAAAATTCATGATTCCCCTCTTTTTATCATATCTGGTTCTTGGTTATCCGTTTTGCGGCAAATCAGGAAATGCCTCAAAAAAACTCCCGAAAAGCATCAAATGGCTCGTTTTTTACAAAAAGTGCGGTTTTCTAGCATAAAGCTGAAAAGATGTCCAGTTTTTCATCGAAAAGCATCAGCCAATCAGCCGGGAGGCTGGTAATAGCTTAAAAAGAATTTTCTTCTTTCATAGTATAGAAAGGAGTAGTGTTTGATCCAGTCGCCCAGAGTGACAAATGTCTTTTTCCTTCCCTCCACCTCGAAATAACGCAGGACCGGTTTATGACAATGCCCCATGATCACGGCATCATAATTCTCACGCAATTTCACCGTCGCCAGGGAGAGCATCTTTTCGACCAGATATTCACTGTTGTCATCATTCACCTGCTTGCTCACATTGGATGTCCCGGCAGCCAGAGTCCAGAGTAGCGAGGCAGGAATAAAACGCTGGATATGATAGAAAGGGCGGCTTCTCAGAATTTTGCGGAACATCATGTACACGCGGTCGGAATGGTCCGCCGTGTCGCCATGAGCAATGAGCATTCGAAGCCTGTCCATTTCGACAGTTGCCCATTCCTCGAAAACTTCCATGCCCAGTATATCCTGAAAATATTCCTTCATGAAAAAATCATGATTTCCTTCGCACATATGGATGCAGACACCGGTTTTCTGCAAATCCAGCAGTCTACTGATAACCAGTCGGAATTCAGGATGAATATGATCGCTCCGGCAAAACCAGAAATCAAAAAAATCACCGACAATATAGAGATGGTCAATTGGTGTTTTTTCCCGTCCCAGTTCCCGGGCATCAACCAGCGACCTGACCTTCCCTTCCCTGAGATCATCAAGAAACTGCATAAACCGGACATATCGCTCGTCGGCAGAGTGTTTCAAGTGGGCATCGGATATAAAAACAGCTTTCATGATTCTCTCTTTTTCGGTCTGAACATGATTGTTCTTTAGCAGACAATCGCGTGCGAAACCATTATTTATTTTGTTGATTCTGTCAAATAGAAAACATCAATTGATTCTTGTTTTGTCCGGTGTTTTTTGGTAGTTTTTCCACATGGTGTTTCAGAATTTAAAGAAGGCGGATAAGGTGCAGGATAAAAAATGAGCAATAATCAAGCGTCTATTCAGCGCGCCAAGGAAGTTTTGAAAATTG
Source organism: Deltaproteobacteria bacterium HGW-Deltaproteobacteria-1 (assembly GCA_002840635.1). Classification (GTDB taxonomy): domain Bacteria; phylum Desulfobacterota; class Syntrophia; order Syntrophales; family Smithellaceae; genus UBA8904. The sequence goes on along the minus strand of PHBN01000023.1, from coordinate 11,045 downwards.
AAGCGCAAAGCATTTTAAACCTGGTGGATAAAATCGACCGGAATTTTTCCCGCGCGGTCCATGATTTACCAGTGCAAAGGACGGGTGATTATCACGGGGATCGGAAAATCCGGATTAATCGGGCGGAAAATCGTCGCCACCCTGACCAGCACGGGAACCCAGGCGCTCTTTCTGCATCCGGTGGAAGGCATTCACGGTGATCTGGGTATTGTAACAAGGGAAGATATTCTGCTGGCCATCTCCAACAGCGGTGAAACCCGCGAGTTGATGCCTATCATCAGTTCTGTAAAGCACATTGGAGCACCGATCATTTGTTTTACCGGTGTGCTTACTTCGACGCTTGCCAAAAACAGCGACATGGTCATTGACGTGTCTGTGGAGAAAGAAGCCTGTCCTTTCGGTCTGGCGCCAACATCCAGTTCCACCGCAGCACTGGCCATGGGAGACGCCCTGGCGATAGCACTCATTGACAAACGTAAATTCCGTGAAAAAGACTTTTACAAATTTCATCCGGGCGGCTCCCTGGGAGAAAGGCTTCGGGCAACGGTCCGGGACGCAATGGTTGTGGGCGACAAAATCCCGCTGGTACAGGCAGGAACACCCGCCCTAAAGGCCATCGGGGTCATTGACCGTATCAACGTCGGATTCGTGCTGGTAACGGATAAAAAAAATCATCTGCTGGGTATTCTGACAGACGGTGACGTACGCCGGTTGATCAGCAAAGGTTTATCCTTTGAAGGGCTTGCCATCGACGACATTATGACAGCTAACCCCAAAACCATAGACGAAAAAGCATCGCTGGCGGAAACGGTCGAGTTCATGCAAAAAATCGAAATCACCGCTCTCGCGGTAGTGAACGCAAAGAAGAAGCTCATCGGCTATGTCCATCTGCATGACATCTTTGGCCGGGGAGGCTCGGTCAATATTTCCATCACCTGAGCAGGTAAAGATTAATGGCTTTATATGAATTCGAAGGCAAAAAACCGAAAATACCGTCCGATTCTTTCGTCCATCCGAACGCTGCTTTGATCGGTGATGTCCAACTGGGTCATGAATGTCTGATCGCTCCGGGAGTGTCGATCCGCGCGGATTTCGGGCCGGTCATCATTGGCGACCGTTCCAGCATCCAGGACAATGCGGTTATCCACGTTTATCCAGGTTCTCAGTCCATTGTCGAAAATGACGTTACCGTCGCCCACAGCGTCATCCTTCACGATGTTCATATCAAGGCCCGATGCATGATTGGCATCGGCGCCATTGTGCTTTTTAATGTGATTTGCGAAGAAGATGTTTTTGTCTCGGCGGGCTCGCTGGTCCCCAGAGGCATGAACATTCCCTCCGGCAAGGTTGTGGCCGGCAATCCGGCCAAGATCACCCGCGACGTCACTGAAAAAGACAGGCAGGCGGCCAAAGACGGCATCGAAGCCTACCGCTATCTTTGTCGGCAATACCTGGCAACCATGAGAAGCGTCACATAATCATCACTCATGATGATTGTTTTTTCCTGGCCTTAATCAGTAAAACCGCCGATAAAGCCCGGGGCATAATGAGCGCGTCAAGCCAGGCAATGCCTGCGTATAATTTATTTCCCCACTGAAAAAGTTTAACGACTGCACTGCCAGGATTCTTTTGTTTTTCTTTGAGATCGCCCTTCCCTTTCCAACTCTCAAGACCGGACGCGCACATGGTAACAGCCATCATGGTTATTTTTTCCAGTGGACCAAGCACTTTTCTGACGTACTCGGTGCGAAATCCGGCCTCATCCAGAAGCGATATCATTTCAGCCAGTTCATAGCGGCGATAATGATTGACGTAACGGTCATCGTGGGAGAAATAAAAATGACGGTGGGGAAACGTTACAATCAGTGTACCGTTCGGCTTGATCACCCTTGCGATTTCCATCAGAGCTTTCTTGTCATCCTCAAGGTGCTCGAGAACCTCAGATGAAATGACATGCGAAAAACAACGATCATCAAAGGGCAGATTCATGGCATCTGCAACTACATATTGCCCCTTTCCATGTATCTTCTTCAGCATGGCGAGAGCTGAAGAAGACAGGTCTGTATAGACAACATTTTCACATGATGTCAGCACGGGAGAAATACCGCTTCCGATTTCCAGAACGAGTTCTTTCTTCTCGGAACGCATGGCTTTTTCAACGGCACGCTTTCGTAAACAATAATTGTACAGGTGATTTTTTAAGGTAACGTATCTGTCGTTCTCGAAAAAATCCTGGAAACGGTTTGCGTTTGCGGATGTCATGAATGCCTCTCCGGAAAGAGCGGTGTTCTTAGAAATCCGGTTTTGGACATTCGATATTTCCACGCTGTTTTGAGACACCCCAGTCCGTACTCCACACTACGGCGGAAATTGATGGATGACGCCTCTGCAAAGTACTTTGTCGGGCAACTGACCTCTGCAATGGTATATCCATACCAGATAACCTGGGCGAGCATCTGATTGTCGAAAACAAAATCGTCTGAATTGGAAGACAGGGGTAATTTCTCAAGCAGTTCACGAGAAAAAGCGCGATATCCCGTGTGATATTCTGATAACTTTGCACCCAGCATCACATTTTCAACTAAGGTGAGAAAACGGTTAGAAACATATTTCCAGAACGGCATGCCGCTTTTGACCGCGTGCCCGCCCAGAATTCTCGACCCGAGAACACAGTGATAGAGTCCGTTCCCGATCATGGAGGCCATGGCGGGAATCAGCATCGGTGTGTATTGGTAATCGGGATGGACCATGATGACAATGTCTGCCCCTTCTTCCAGCGCCATTTTATAACAGGTCTTCTGGTTGGCACCGTATCCAAGGTTTTTGCTGTGAACATGAACCCTGGTTTTGGGAAGTTTACGGGCAATGGAGGATGTTTCATCATTGCTTGCATCATCAACAAGAATCACTGAATCGACGATTTCCTGCGCCATGACTTCATCATAGGTCATTTTCAGTGTCTGAGCCGCATTGTAGGCAGGCATCACCACAACGACTTTTTTATTTTTGAACATCCGTTAGTTCTCCAACACCGGTTTAGATAGGATTTTACTGATATTTGTCATTGGCCATAGATGAATCGTTTCACCTACCCTAGTTGCCCCAAGATTTTTAATTCAAATCACCTTCACACATGCCAGGTAATGCAAATGCAGTACTTGTGAAGTCAGTCTCGCCCGCTTTGAATAATTATTTCAATGTCCTCATCATTATGATAATAAAATTACAAAAAATTAATATCAAAAGCTTTGTGAAAAAGGAATATATTGAGCCCCTGCCCATTGTCAAGACAAAAAGCCTTTTGATTTAAGGTACGTTCGATATATCTGCACCGTTTAAGGTTAAATTCTTCTTCCAGATGATGTCATCATTGGGAACTGGCGTTAATGCTTTTGGCCATTTCTTCTCTTCTCGTCGGTTATGGCATAATTTTTATGTAGGAAGCACATAAAATTTCTTGCTTTCTTGACTATACGCTTAATTTCCTTTACGATAGCATTAATGAATACTTGCATAAAAACCGGCGTAAAAATGGAAAATAATGCATCGCCAAATGATTTGCCCCGGGTATTTTTTTATTCTCTTGTTTTTCTGACCTTGGCCATTTTTTTCAAATTATTCAATCAGATGGATGTAGATTATGATTTGTGGCTGCATATCTTTATGGGCAAGCAGTCCCTGCTTAAAGGAGATCTACAACGACTTGATATTTATTCCTTTACCAATTACGGAGCTGCGGTAATCAACCATGAATGGCTTTCCCAGATAATCTGGGCAAAGGTATTTGATTTCAGTGGTGAGACAGGTATCATTGCTTTTCGCTGGCTTTTATCCCTGCTTATTATTTTCTTTGCCACAAAATTAATATGCTTTAAAATAAATGACAAGCTATCTCGCATCATCGTATTGATTTCTTTTGCCGTTGTTGTCAGCCGTGGCATCTCGTTCCGGATGCACATGTTTTCATATCTATTCCTTCTGATGGTTTTGTATTTGATTTATTTTTGTCTGCCACAAAGAAAATACTTGACGGTAATATTGCTTAGCTTTCTTTTTGCGCTGTGGGCTAACCTGCACGGAGCTTTCGTCCTGGGATTGTTTATTTATTTTATTTATTTTTTGGAAGAAAAGCTAAAAAGTGGGTGGCAGCAATTGACCTGGCGCGATGCAATAATTGTATTTCCGCTTCTAGCGACACTCATTAACCCCTATGGCATCAAATTATGGTTTTATATTATCGGTGAACTGTTGAACCCTATATCTAACAAATATATAACTGAATGGCAGAGGTTCGATTTTTCCTCTCGTGAAATACCGTTTTTTCTCGTATTATTAGTAACCTGGATGGCTTTTTTTACCGGCGGCAGAAAGAAACATATATCTGAAACCGTCATGCTTGTTGTTGCCTCCGTTATGGGATTATCGTCTGTCCGTCATACGCCACTTTTTGTCATTCTGGCTCTTCCGGCAGTTGCTTTGCATTTGGAGGGCGCAATGATTAAGATTACGAAGACAGACAGAGAGAGTAAAACAATTTCTTCAGTTGGAGTAATCAGCGTAAGTGTTCTCTTGTTTTTGTTTAGTCTCTTTTTCTTTTATCTTGGATTAAAGGACGGTTGGAATCTGCAAACAAGAAAAGATCCGCTGCCAGTCAAAACGGTTTCTTATCTCCAGAATAATAATATCGCAGGAAACTTGTGGCTTCCACTGCACTGGGGAGGATATGCCCTTTATCATTTGTATCCTTCGATAAAAGTATCCATAGACGGTCGCTGGGCAATGACTTACACTCATGAAGTAATGCAGGACAATATGGATTTTTCCTATAATGGAACATCGGGTAAATGGAAGCAGATTCTGAATAAATATTCCGCAGATTATGTCCTTGCGGAACCATCCAACCCGGCCCTTCCGGAAATGATTAAAGATACAGACTGGGAGTTGATAGCAAAGGATAATGATTCACTACTTTTCCGAAAAAGAAAAGTCCATTGGAAATAATTCGTAAGTCCCTGTTTAAAGAACAGCTGACGTTATCTGTAAACAGAATTACTTTAATTATTATAAGTGTTGAGTGCTAGGAGATCCTATGAAAGCGAAAGACAAGAAAGTCGCTATTCTCCAGTCAAACTATATTCCATGGAAAGGGTATTTCGATATGATCGCCTCAGTGGATGAATTCATCCTTTATGATGATATGCAGTTTACAAAAAATGACTGGCGCAATCGTAACAAGATCAAAACACCGCAGGGGTTGCAATGGCTTACCGTGCCAGTTGGCCAAGGCATAAACAGACGGATTCGAGACGTTGAATTACCGAACAGTAAGTGGAAAATAAAACATTGGAAGACCCTTGAGAGTAACTACCACCGTGCACCACATTTTGAGGAAGTCGCAACGGTATTTAAACCACTGTATCTCTCTGAATCTTTCACACATCTGTCTCAATTAAATAGACGGTTTATAGATGTTGTGTGCAATTATCTTGGAATCAAGACGGTTATCAAAAATTCATGGGACTACTCAATTATTGACGGAAAGACAGAACGTTTGGTTGACATATGTGCCCAGGCGGGCGGCACGGAATACATCTCCGGCCCTGCTGCTAAAAATTATATTGAAGAGAACCTATTTGCTGAACGGGGCATCAAATTGACTTTTTTTAACTATTCTGAATATCCCGAATATCCACAACTCTGGGGAGGATTCACACACAGAGTTACCATTCTCGATTTACTGTTTAACTGCGGTAACGAGGCGGTGCGCTATATGAGGCATGTTTGCAAATGAAGATATTGATCGTCAGCGCAGAATATCAATTGAAAAGTTGTTCGGATAAAGGATTGGAATTGCATGTTTGAATATGTAATGAATCTTCCCATTGATATTTATAATGAAATATTTTAACAAAGTCTAAGATCACCGAAATGATTGAATACACTTTTTATTCTAGCCTCAAGGACTAACATGAATATGGCTCCAACGACAATGATCATGGGACGGACGGGTTTTGGATTCACGATGCTAGCACAGGAGTAAACATATGAATTATAGTTATATCTTTGGCACCATACTTTTCACTGTCTATGGCCAATTGATAATTAAATGGAGAATCGGTTTACATGGATCTCTGCCAGAATCTTTTTTTTCAAAAATCTTATTTTTGTTCAAACTTTTTGCTGATCCCTACCTTCTTTCGGGATTCTTCTCGGCGTTTCTTGCATCGCTTTGTTGGATGGCCGCAATGACAAAGTTTTCTTTAAATCATGCTTATCCCTTTATGGGATTAAACTTTGTATTAATTCTATTGTTAAGTGGTCTTCTTTTTCACGAGACCATTACTGCACTAAAGGTAATTGGAATAATATTGGTTGTTACAGGCATTATAATAGGTAGCCAAGGCTGAAAAAGTTGTGAAGAGGTTTAATAATATGAATTTAATAAAACTGTGTCAGGTTGTCCCCAGACCACCCACTCTGTAAATTGTTGTAATGGATATCAACATACCCAGACTGTTTGATACATATGGCGCATTCGTAAAGGAGACATATGAATAATAGCAATGAAATTGAATTATCCATCGTAACAACAATTTATAATGATGCTGCAATCGTTCCCTTATTAGTCGACGAACTTACTTTTCACTGTAAACAATTAAAAGTAAATTTTGAAATTATTCTCGTTAATGATTTCAGTACTGATGAGAGTGAAAAGGAAATTGAAAAGGTATGTCTACTGTCCAGTAACATCAAAGGTATTACACTGTCCCGCAATTTTGGACAGCAGATAGCGATGAGTGTCGGCATGCGATATGCGACAGGAAGATATATCATTATAATGGATGGCGACCTGCAAAATCCCCCATCTGAAATCCCACGCTTATATAAGGAAATATTGAAAGGTTACGATGTCGTATATACAGTTTCGCCCACCCGCAATAATATTTTTGATAAGTTAACTTCTTTCTTTTTCTGGACCATGCTTACCAAAGTACTTGGAGTAAAAATTGTAAAGAACCAATTAATGATGAAAATAATGAATCGGAATTTCATCGAAAGATATAATGAGTATAATGAAAATCACAGAACAGTGGCTGGCATTGTCAGGGATATTTCATCTCATTATCAGGTTTTATATATTGAGAATCAAATCAGGCAAATCGGTAAGAGCAACTACAATTTCATTGAGAGATTTGACCTGATGATCGACATGTTAATTAGCTTGTCAAATGCACCTTTAAATATAATGATATTCTTTGGATTGCTTATATTCCTCTTTACGAACTTAGCATCAGCATATTATATTATTCAATATCTGTTTTTTGATGTTCCGCAGGGATTTACCTCCACTATTCTATCAATATTTTTCTTTGGAAGTCTGATAGTGTTATTGTTAGGTTTTATTGGAAGATATCTGTCTAATATCTATACTGAAGTCAGAAGAAGACCGCTCTTTCACATCAAAAGAGCTTATAATATTGAAATATTAAAAAACTAATCCTAACCTTGTTAGTCGTCTCGGCAAGAACAGGTTTCGTTATAGAAATGCGATAGCCTGCGTCATAAGATCTACCGCTAACATGGTTGGTAGTTTCGGAGGATAATTAGGATGAATGAAAAGATTATTGTCAACCAACAAAAAGTCTATGGAGAGGCTTTTGCGAAACATGGAGCAACCCCTATGGGAACATATCAGAATAATACCGAAACGCAATATTTAAGGTATGAGCGGTTGATGAAAAACATAAAAGAATATCTTCATGGCGACACAATTCATGACGTTGGGGCGGGAGTGTGTGATTTGCACAGATACTTACTTGCTAACAAAATAGATCATGAATACAGTGGCACCGAAATCGTCCAGGAAATGATTGAATATTCTTTGAGAGAATATCCGGATATAAAACTATATAATCGTAACTTGCTTACAGTTACGAATGAGATGTATGATTATACTGTATTAAGTGGCACACTCAATCTCATCAATGAAATCGATAAAAAAGCTTGGAAAGAATATTCATATAACCTTATCAGAAAAATGTTTGCAATCAGTAGTAAGGGGATGGCTTTTAATTTTCTTACTACCTATAATACATTTAATAAAGATGATTTAATGTATTTTAATCCTTGTGAAATGTTCGACTATTGTATTACGAAACTTTCCAGATTTGTGTTCATTGATCATAATTACCCTCTATATGAAGCGACAATTACTGTTTTTAAAAAGGAATTCCTAAGAAGTGTTTATCAAGGGGAATCGTTTGATAAATATTTTGTCAATTAATAATGATAAAATAAATCAGCCGTCAAGTAGGATAAATCATGATTAAAATAGATTTCAACAAACCATTCATAGCCGGCAAGGAACTTTTTTACATCGCCAGGGCCGTCATAGAAAACCGCCACACAGCAGGAAATGGACCTTTCACAAAAAAGTGTGATGCGTGGCTGGAGGAGCACCTTTGTTGCCGTAAAGCACTTCTGACTCATTCCTGCACAGCGGCGCTAGAGATGGCAGCTATACTGGTTGATATTCAACCCGGTGATGAAGTAATCATGCCGTCTTTTACATTTGTATCAACGGCCAATGCCTTTGTACTGCGTGGAGGTGTGCCCGTCTTCATTGATATATGTTCCAATAATCTAAATATGGATGTATCCCTGATTGAAGACGCCATTACAGAAAAAACCAGAGCCATCGTGCCCGTCCATTATGCCGGCGTGGGCTGTGATATGGAAAAAGTCTTGCAAATAGCAAATGATCACGGACTTCGTGTTATAGAAGATGCTGCACAGGGACTTTTATCCCGTTATCAGGATCAGTTTTTAGGCACCATCGGACACTTGGGATGCCTGAGTTTCCACGAAACAAAAAATATTATCAGCGGCGAGGGCGGCGCTCTGCTCATCAATGATCCCGAATTGACCGAACGGGCGGAAATAATCTGGGAAAAGGGCACAAATCGCAGCAAATTTTTCAGAGGCCAAGTGGATAAATATACTTGGGTGGATATCGGCTCGTCTTTCCTGCCAGGCGAACTGACTGCCGCATTTCTTTTTGCTCAACTGGAGGCAGCCGAGAAAATCAATAGCCAAAGACGTAAGATATTTAATCTCTATCTTGATTTACTCCGCCCACTGGAACGCGATGGGAAAATACGACTTCCTTTTGTTGATAGTGAAAGTTTTTGCAACGGTCATATTTTCTACATATTAACCGGCAATTTTAATGAGAGAGACCGGCTAATAAAATACTTACGGGAAAAAGGTATTATGACAGTTTTTCATTATGTCCCCCTACATTCTTCTCCTGCCGGCATTAAATATGGAAGAAAGGGAGGCTCCCTGAAGGTGACTGATAAAATGAGCAACTGTGTATTGAGGTTGCCCATGTACTATGAAATGAGCGAAGAAGATGTTGTCACTGTAACGGATGAATTGAATATTTTTTTCAAGAATGAATAAATTATTTTTTAGATTCTGGCATAAAGCACGCACCTCTATTTTTTTCTGGGGAGTGCTTTTTATTATTCTCTATAGCTGTTTTTCTCTTGTAAATACATTGAAATCGCCTGATGATATTTTTTTCCCCCCTGATTCATTAAATGCGAATTTATTTTGGCTGATTATTTATTTGTCTTCATTTGTGTCCTACATTCTGTTTCTTTATTTTTTCTTAAAATACCGGGATTTAAAAAAAAACGACTTGAAATGGGGTTTCGCATTCACAGCGCTCTTTAGTGTAATTTTTATAGCCATCCATGCCATAGGTTCCGCGGATCTCTATGCCTATCACTTTTTCGCAGAAGTATATAACACCCACCAGCAAAATCCCTACCATTTTTATTTTAATGAATTTTCGGATGATCAAATTTTCACAAAGATTCAGGATTTCTGGCACAATTACAAATCATGGCACAAGACCGGTTATGGCCCTCTGTTTACTCTTATATCAATTATTTTGAATCTTCTGGCTGGTCAAGATATGAACACTTCAATATATCTATATAAATTATTCACAGCTCTTTGTGTAATGGGTAGCGCGGCTATTCTATATAAGATAGTTGAAATAGTCCATCCGCATAAAGCAGTATTATTAACTTTTGCTTTTATGTGGAATCCTTTTCTTTTATTTGAAGCAGTCAATAATGGTCATAACGATGCAATTGTTTTATTTCTGAACCTGCTGGCCATATATTTACTGATAAGGGGAAAATATTTATGGGTTTTGCCTGTTGTAGTATCTTCTGTTCTGATTAAATATGTAACTATTTTATTTTTACCTTTCTTCGTGTTCTATATTTTCAGACAGGAGAAAAATTTATTTTTCTGGGCAAAAACATCATTGATTTGTGTAACAATAACTATAGTAAGTTCTCTGCTTTTCTTATCAAAAATCGCCAACATTGTGGACAGCCTGTTTGTCCAGATTGGATTTACTGCACCGTACTGGTTTTACCTGGGGACGCTGCCTCTCGCTGCAAAATTGCTGGAAATATATTTCGGGTTTGATTTGTTGATTTTGAAAAATATTTTAGGTTTTTGTTTTCTGTTATTCTGGTTGTATCTTGTTTTTATTAAAAGAACGGACCAGTATTATTTATCCGAAATTTTATTCGTTGTGATCATCGCATTTTTTATGATTGCTCTTTTTTGGGTTCAGCCCTGGTATTTCCTTTGGGTTTTCCCCTTTCCCTTGATCTTTGCCAGAGATCATTGGCTTATCCTGATGATTTTGACTACGATGACTGGAATACTATGTTATTTTATTCCCATGGGAATTCTTTTATTGATTTCATTAAGCATCTATACTTATATCAAACGCAATAATGAAACATTGAGCGCATAGTTTCTGACAAAAAATACCTTTTAAGAAAGGCTATACAGGCAGTACGATCTTGTAAATCTTGAAATCATGATCTTCTCCCGAAATTCTGAATACTTTATAGATAACGTATAATATTTTTCGCACATTTTGAGAAGTAGCCCTCAATCTGGTAAAGGATTTGTTGTTCAAAGACAAAAACAATACCGTCAGGAGGGCT
>PHBN01000313.1 GCA_002840635.1 Deltaproteobacteria bacterium HGW-Deltaproteobacteria-1 | reverse complement strand
GATCCACCGGCTTTCCCACGTTGTGGAAGAAATTCTTTATCCGGCCATGGAAGATTTTCACATTGATATTTTAATCGGGCAGGGGCCTTCGGCCCGGTCAATGAAACTGGACATCCCAAAGTTTACCCTGGTGGGGGCGACCACGCGTGCAGGGTCTCTCACGTCTCCTCTCCGGGACCGTTTCGGCATGCATTTTCGTCTGGAGTTTTACACGCCGCAGGAGCTGGCCGTGATTATCAAGCGGTCTGCATCAATCCTGGGCGTCAAGCTGTCCGGTGACGGCCCAGAGGAGCTGGCCAGGCGTGCGAGGGGTACGCCGCGTATTGCCAACAGGCTGCTCAAGCGTGTCCGCGACTACGCGGAAGTAAAAGGCAACGGAACGATTGACGGAGAGATTGCCCGTCAGGCGCTCGATGCATTTGAAGTTGATCAGAAGGGGTTCGATCAAATGGACCGCAAACTGCTTCTGGCGCTGATTGAAAGATTCAACGGCGGACCGGTAGGCGTGGAGAGCCTGGCGGCGGCAATCGGCGAAGAGAGAGTCACGATTGAAGATGTTTACGAACCGTACCTGATCCAGGAAGGCTATCTGCAGAGAACCTCTAGGGGCAGGGTGGCCTGTCCCAGGGCTTACGAACATTTCGGTCTGAAAGCGTCGGGAGCCCAGAAGGAACTGTTTTAATTGCTCTCACGCAGGGCGAGCGTTAATTCTCAGCAGCTTGCCGCGAGGTGGTTGATTCCGGGGGTCATCAAATTCATGAATCTGCTGATGCATATTTGTTGCGGGCCATGCACGATATATCCTCTCAAGGAATTACGAACGCACGGTCATACCGTGACAGGCTTGTTCTATAATCCTAACATTCATCCCTATCAGGAATATTCGCGGCGCAAACAAACCCTGCATGAATATGCCGGGAAAATTCTGCTGAATGTCATCTGGCCGGACGGCTATCCGATGGAGGAGTTTTTAAACCAGGTGGCCAACAGGCATGAAGACCGATGTGTTTATTGTCTGACTGATCGCATGAAATTTACGGCCGAGCAGGCAAAAAAAGATCATTATGATGCCTTTACATCTACCTTGCTTTACAGCCGCTATCAGAAACATGATTTGATCAGGCAGATCGGCGAAACGCTGAGTCATCAGACGGGAGTCCCTTTTTATTATCAGGATTTTCGTGTCGGCTGGAATGAAGGGGTTAAGATTTCGAGGGAAATGGGGATGTACCGTCAGCAGTATTGCGGCTGTATTTACAGTGAAAAAGAAAGATATTGTGTGTAAGTCATTATCTTTCAATGCGTGGTTTTACCTTTTATTATGTGTGGTATTTCGGACACAATATACAACGGTGTGCACAAGGCCGACCGGAAGAATTTCATATAATAAATCAATAATTACATATAATTATTTTGTTTTAGCTATCCATGGTCGATGGTTGGTATGGTTATTGCTCATTATATCTTCAATCAAGAATAAGGTTGTATATGCATTTACAGCGAACACTTAAAAAAGAAATTATCTGCTCAAGCATTGGTTTGCATACCGGCCGTAAGGTCAATATGAAGATCAAGCCGGCTCCGGTGGATACCGGTGTTTTGTTCATCCGAACCGATTTACCCGATGCCAGACCAATTCCGGCAGACTTCAAGATGGTATGTGATACCACACTGGCCACTTCCCTGGGGTATGATGGCGTCAGCGTTGCCACCGTTGAGCATATTTTGTCGGCCTTCAGCGGCATGGGAGTTGATAACGCCTTGATCGAACTGGATTCTTTTGAGGTTCCGATCATGGATGGAAGTTCCCGGCCCTTCGTCGATATGCTCAAGGGAGTGGGGACACGGCCGCAGGGTAAATTAAAAAAAATGCTCGTCATCAAAAAGCCTGTGTCCGTAAAAAACGAAGAGGGAAGGGCAATGCTGATACCCTCTGATGAATTTAAGATAACTTACGACATTGATTTTGCGCACAAGGCAATCGGCCGTCAATCTTACAGCTTTGTTTTTTCCGATAAAAATTATCAGGATGACATTTGTCAGGCGAGAACGTTCGGTTTCCTGAAAGAA
>PHBN01000312.1 GCA_002840635.1 Deltaproteobacteria bacterium HGW-Deltaproteobacteria-1 | reverse complement strand
TGCACGATAATTTCGGCAAATTCGATGAACATTTGCCGGTGGGCACTGCCACGTTTCCCTTCGATCAGCTTTTTACCGCGTTGGAAGCGCTAAAGGTGAAGCCGACGATCACGATGGAAGCCCACTCGCAGGAGCATTTGTGGCAGGCTATGGCCAATTTGCAAAAAATGTCGCTTCTTGACAGACTGGCTGCGTCGAGCTGAGTCTTTAGCGTGGAGCAAGGGATGTCCGCTTATTTAATCAAAAGAGTCCTGTTTATGATTCCGCTTCTGCTTGGCATCACGATCATCTGTTTTTTTGTGATGCACCTGGCGCCGGGGAAACCGACGGATCTGCAGACACAGATGAATCCGAAAGCATCTGCCGAAATGAAAGAGCGGCTGATGAGTATGTATGAACTGGATAAGCCCATTTATGTTCAATACTGGTCGTGGCTTAAAAAGCTCGCACGCGGCGATCTGGGCACTTCCTTTTCCTCCGACCACCGGCCGGTTTCCGACAAGATTCTGGAGCGTCTGCCCATCACCATCATTATCAATTTTCTGTCCCTGATCATTATTGTTGCCGTGGCAGTGCCGATTGGCGTCCTTTCGGCGGTCCATCAGGATTCGCTTTTCGATAAGGTGACCGCTGTGTTCGTGTTTATCGGTTTTGCCGTGCCGACCTTCTGGCTGGCGCTGCTTTTGATGATCTTTTTCGGCATTCACCTGGGATGGCTGCCCATTTCGGGTTTGCGGTCCCTCAATTATGAATATCTGAGTGCCTGGGGGCAGCTGGCGGATCTGGCCAAACATCTGATTCTGCCGGTCTTTATATCTGCTTTCGGTGGTCTGGCCGGACTTTCCCGTTACATGCGGGCCAATATGCTGGAGGTTATCCGTCAGGATTACATTCTGACAGCCCGGGCCAAGGGATTGAGCGAAAGGCAGGTGATTTATAAGCATGCTTTGCGAAATGCGCTCCTGCCTGCGATCACTATTCTGGGATTGTCCATTCCCGGACTGATTGGCGGCAGTGTCATTTTTGAAACGATTTTTGCGATTCCCGGCATGGGGCAGTTATTTTATATGTCGGTCATGGCGCGTGACTATCCGACGGTTATGGGGATCTTGCTGATCGGTGCCATCCTGACGCTGGCAGGGAATTTAATTGCCGATGTGTCTTACGCGGTAGCTGATCCGCGTATTAGAATTTCCTGATGGCTTTGTGAAAAGACCCCATCTGCGGCATTGCGTTTCGGCCCTCGTCGTTGCGGCGTATAACCTAAAGGTCACAGGTCAAAAAATATGCCTCACTCCTCGTGGCCTCGCACGCCTTGCATTTGGAGCCTTTTGACAAAGCCTTGATAGTGTGAAAAGTTTTTTTGAAAAAGATTGACGGATTGAAATATGACGTTCTGGGAAATGTTTTACAAAAACAAGCTGGCGCTGACCGGATGTGGCATTGTGATTCTGCTGTTTGCGGTTTCGCTTCTGGCGCCCGTGATTGCGCCTTACGATCCAGGTTCGATTGACCTGAAAAATATTCTGGCGCCGCCGTCGGGCCAGCACTGGTTTGGCACGGACCAACTGGGGCGTGACGTGCTTTCCCGGATGATCTGGGGTGCCCGTATTTCTTTGAAAGTCGGTTTTGTCGCCACGGGACTCGCGATTTTGATCGGAATGATTCTGGGGGCCGTGGCCGGATACTACGGCGGCTGGATCGACGCTGTGATTATGCGTTTTGTCGATATTATGCTCTGTTTTCCCACTTTTTTTCTGATCCTGGCGGTAATCGCTTTTCTGGAACCTTCGATCTGGAACATCATGGTTGTCATCGGATTGACCGGTTGGATGGGTGTGACCCGTCTGGTTCGGGCGGATTTTATTTCTCTACGGGAAAGAGATTTCGTGCGGGCTGCGCGCTCCATTGGAGCAAATGACGGGCGGATTATTTTTATTCACATTCTTCCCAATGCGCTCGCATCCATTCTGGTGGCAGCCACCCTTGGCATTGCCGGCGCCATTCTGACGGAGTCTGCTTTGAGTTTTTTGGGGATCGGCGTACAGCCTCCGACACCCAGCTGGGGAAATATT
>PHBN01000311.1 GCA_002840635.1 Deltaproteobacteria bacterium HGW-Deltaproteobacteria-1 | reverse complement strand
AGAAAATCTGGTCGGACTGTTTCCGCTGTTCCAAGTATCCTGATTACTGTGATGAAGTCGCGATGATAATCGAACTATGAAATATCTGAAAATCGTTTTCCTTCTGATGCTGACGACGGTTTTGGTCCTGACCGGATGCACGCGCCGGGTCTCTTATGAACCGAAAATTCCGTCGACAGATGATCCTTTGGCTGCAATTGAGACGTCACGGCCAGGTTTCATTGACGATCTGGATAAAGACTCGCTGGTCCTGGCCATTGACCGAAGCCTCCGCTATTACGATGGTCCCGGACGCAATCGGACCTTTAAATTTGCCGACCGATCCGTCGGCGCAAAAGAAATGAAAGACACGCTGGTCGCTTTTCGTCAGGTTGTACAATCCGATGCTTCTGTAGAGCAGAAGAAAAAACGGATCGAAGAAGCATTCATCATGCTCAAAGCGTCAGGGGAAAACGGCGACGGTTCCATCCTTTTTACCGGCTATTATGAACCTCTTCTGGAGGGGTCCCTGAAGCGGACAGACAAATACCGCTACCCCCTCTACCGGCCTCCGCCGGATATCGTGATGGAAAAAGCATCAAACAATAAAATGAAAATCAGCCGGACCGTGAACGGCAGGAAGGTATCCTATTATACGCGCCGCGAAATCGATGTTGGCGGTGTGCTCCGGGGGAAAGGACTGGAACTTGTCTGGGTTTCTGATCCGGTCGAGCTGAACACGCTGCACACCCAGGGATCGGGAAAAATTAGGCTGGAAGACGGGAAAATTCTGACAGTCAGCTATGCGCAGAACAATGGCCGACCGTTCAGCTCCGTTGCACACAGCATGCTGATGCAGAACAGGATCGATAAGAGCGACACGTCCTACCGCAACTTCAAAGTCTGGCTGAAGGGTAAAAGCGAACAGGAGCTTTATGAAATATTAGGCGTCAATGAACGTTATATCTTTTTCCGCTTT
The DNA here is from genome assembly GCA_002840635.1 of Deltaproteobacteria bacterium HGW-Deltaproteobacteria-1. Taxonomy (GTDB): domain Bacteria; phylum Desulfobacterota; class Syntrophia; order Syntrophales; family Smithellaceae; genus UBA8904. The sequence goes on along the minus strand of PHBN01000311.1, from coordinate 1,141 downwards.
GTGGATCAGGAACCGGTCGGTTCCATGGGCGAACCGGTGACGCCCGCACGCTCGATTGCCACTGATCCGGATTATTATCCTCAGGGCGCTCTGGCGTTCATCCGCTTGCGCAAGCCGGTATTTGATGACAACTACGATGTTACCAGGCGTATCAATTTGTCCCGCTTCGTCCTGAATCAAGATAAGGGGTCGGCTATTAAAGGTCCGGGGCGGGTTGACCTTTTCTGCGGATTTGGTCCTGAAGCACAGGCCACAGCGGGCTCCCTGAAGGAAAAAGGAGAATTGTATTTTCTGCTTCTTAAATGACAAATGATGTTCATGAACAGGTTGGAACATCACATGAATAACAACGGGCATGTGTCCGGTGTCCAGATGAAAGATGTTCCGACTTGCAAAACGAAACAGGAGAAACGCTATTTTACCAGGAAGACATTCTGACCGCACTCAAAAAAGAAGCAGAGTGTCTGACCGGTCGATGATGCTGCCAAAACAATTTGTTTCAAGGTTTATGACCTGATGGATGAAGAGACGGTCGATGAAATTCTGGGCGGAAAACTGAAAATATGTCAGAACAGGCGTGGTTATCGCTTTAATCTGGATTCTCTCATTCTGGCGCATTTTGTTTCTTTGAAGTCCCGGACCGTCAACCTTGATCTGGGATGTGGTAACGGGATTATGGCACTGGTGCTGGCCGGCCGTTATATCCATTCGAGATGGTACGGACTGGAAATTCAGCACGGCCTTGCCCTGCTGGCAAAAAAAAATATTGAGCTAAACGGTATGCAACGGCGCGTTATCATCAACGAGGGAGATGCAAGGGACATAAAAAAAATTTACGCCCCGAATTCTTTTGACAATATCATTTTTAATCCGCCTTACCGTAAAATTGATTCAGGACGCATCAATCCGCTGCCGGAGAAAGCCATTGCCCGTCATGAAATCAGCGGGTCGCTTGATCATTTCCTGCAGGCGGCCCAATGCTCACTCAAACCCGGAGGCCGGGTATTTACGATTTATCCGGCCACGAGAATGGTGGAATTGATCAGTCTGTTTCGCAAAAGAAAAATGGAGCCGAAAAGAATGAAGCTGGTTTTTTCCGATGCGTCATCCGATGCGGAGTTCGTTCTGACGGAGGGACGCA
>PHBN01000310.1 GCA_002840635.1 Deltaproteobacteria bacterium HGW-Deltaproteobacteria-1 | reverse complement strand
GGGTTTGTGAAATATACCGTATTGAGCCGGTTGTCAATACTATTTTGCTGCACGCTTTCTGGATGAATTCTTTGTTTTTTTGGGTATTTCCTCTTCTATAATTTCCTGTTCCCCGATATCGGACGCCACAACATCAACCGGCAAATTTTCATCCTGAATCGCAACGCCTATCCGGTCACTGATCCCAAAACGCATTCGCAGAACCTTCTCTTCACGCGGAGTGAGGGTAGATAAAATTTTGCGCGTCTGATCAGCCAGATCCATGCTGATTGTTGCTTCCGAAGGAGACATTATTTTTTTATCTTCAATAAAATCACCGAGATGACTGTCCTCTTCCTCCCCGATTGGCGTTTCCAGAGAAATCGGTTCTTTGGCGATTTTCAAGACCTTGCGTACTTTCTCCAGTGGATATTCCATTTTGTTGGCAATCTCTTCAGGGGTCGGCTCACGTCCCAGTTCCTGCACCAGGTAGCGGGAGGTCCGGATCAGCTTGTTAATCGTTTCAATCATGTGTACCGGAATCCGGATGGTACGCGCCTGATCGGCAATGGCTCGTGTAATCGCCTGACGGATCCACCATGTAGCGTAGGTGGAAAACTTGTAGCCCCGCTGATATTCAAATTTATCAACGGCTTTCATCAACCCGATATTCCCCTCCTGAATCAGGTCGAGAAACTGCAAACCGCGATTAGTATATTTCTTTGCAATGCTGACGACGAGGCGCAGATTGGCTTCCACAAGTTTCCTTTTGGCGATTTCCGCCTTAACTTCGCCGTCTTCGATGGAATCCACCACATTCTTTAATGTGGCTGTAGGGATACCAACCTCTTTTACAATATGTTTGATGCGTTTTTGCGCTTCCGTAATTGCATCATGACTTCGATGCAGCCAATCAATTGAGACCTTTGCTTCTTTTGCGACTTTTTTCTCATCCTGCTTGGATTTCCTCATTTTAGGCCAGATTTTTTCCAGCTGTGTCAGCGTCAGGCCCGATTCCTTTTTAAACTGATTAATAACCTTTTCTGATCGTTCAATTTCATCTGTATAAGATCTCAACCGGGCAATAAAGCGGTGGATTTGTTTTTTACTGAAACGAATTTTACGGCAAAGGATAATAATATTTTTGGTATTTTTTTCCAATTCCGCTGTCAGCAACTGACGCTGCTTGGGCTTTATGCTTTTGGACTTCAGTTTTTCGCGTAAAACATCGTTGCGGTCGCTGAAAAGACGAATTCGTGCAATCAATTTGAGCACCCGCTCCCTGTGCTCATCTTCTTCCATGAATCCCTCTTCGTCTTCAATATTATCCACCACGTTTTTAACACGAATTTCACCGGCTTCCAGTTTTTCACCAATGTTCAACACTTCGGCAATTGAAACCGTTAAACTGAAAATCGCCCACATGGTTTCACGGGCACCTTCCTCGATTTTTTTCGCAATCTCCACTTCTCCTTCCCTGCTTAAAAGGGAGACCAATCCCATCTCACGCAGGTACATCTTCACCGGGTCCCCTGTTTTTCCCACCCCGGGAACCAGTGTCAGGGCCTCGGCAAACTTGGACGGCAAAGCATCTTCCACCGGTTTTTTTACCACCAGTTTTTCACCCTGCTCGGTGTCAATAATGTCTATGTTCTTTTCCCCGAATAACATGATGATATCATCGATCTGGTCCGAAGAGTTAACATCCGGCGGCAACATGTCATTGACGTCATCGTAGGTTAAAAATCCCTTTTCTTCCCCCAGTGAAAGTAATTTTTTAAATTCATCGGATTGTATCTGCTTAGCCATTTGGCAACCCCCAAATTTCATTATTGGTTAATGTAGTTGTTTTTCTTCCCTCATCAAATTCTGCTTTTGAAAAATCAGCTCCCGGGTCAGTTCCCCATCACCGCTCTCCTGTGCCTGCCTCAATTTAAGCTGAACCATGCGTTTCTGTTCTTTATACCATTTTTCCCTGATTCTCCGGACATTGTCCGCAAAATTACGTTCCACCATGTTCTCATCGGTCGGAGGGGCTTCAATACTTAATCTGTAAATACTCTCCCGAAGCGGTTTGTCTTCGTCCGACACCAGAATCATGTTAATGTCAATGTAACCAAG
>PHBN01000309.1 GCA_002840635.1 Deltaproteobacteria bacterium HGW-Deltaproteobacteria-1 | reverse complement strand
CAGTTTTGAAATCTTGCTGGTGGCATGGCGTTCAAAAACCAGGGCCATGTCCTCACGTTCGATTCCGGAACCATTATCCACAACCCGAATCGATTCACAACCACCTTGTTCAAGTTCAACGCGGATGTCCCGGGCTCCCGCATCAATGGAATTTTCGACCAGCTCCTTGACGATAGACGCAGGCCTTTCCACCACTTCTCCGGCGGCAATCTGATTGGCTACCTCTTCGGACAATACAACGATGCGTTTTGACAATATCCATTCTCCGTTTAAAGAAAAAGCCGCAGCCACTGAAGCACTTGTGACTGCAGCTCCGTGTTTCCCATGGCATAGTTCCGGTTTAATCCAGAACGATCATGACCCGGCAATTTTTCATAAAAGACTTTTTCTCATGCGCAATGCGAATCTTCTCCGCATCGGCGTTGCTGATGATCAGATCGGATTTACCTGGTCCGTCAGCTTTCAGCGCCTTCACATTCATGAGTCCGGTCGCTGTGTGTTGATTCCTTGTGTACCCGCAAAGACCCTGCAAAACGCTGGTTTCAAGCTCCGCTCTGAATGCTTCTGAGCCCCGCCGTTTTCATCACGGATACCCGGAAGCATGGCAGGACGGGCACCGGTACCGCGGGCGTTAACCACGAGGTTGGTACAGGATGCTTTTTCAACAACCGAAGCCGCCCCAAAAGGCTGACCTGACTTCTTTTGCTTCATGACCTGCGGGATCATGATCTGCGACAAATTCCCGTAAAGGGGAATTTTCAGGGTGACGTGTGCAGTATCATCGGGCCTGTACTCCTGATCAGTAACCTGTGAACCCTGAATCAAACCTTCCAGCTGCGTATGGATGATATCACTTCCCCCTGCTAAATCCTTTATGGTGGTTGTTGAGTCCACATGAACGCCCATGGCCGTCTCCAGCAGATTCCGGCATGCCTCCGCCCTGGCCGCCCGAAAAGCCGCCGGCCGGGCTTCTACGATGCCGGCACCTTTATCCGGCGCGACACCGACGCCAATTGCCTCTATGTATCCGGCTGTCCAGTTCACCTGGCCTTTACCGGTTTTTTCCGCCCATTCAGACTCCGGAAGAGCATTCTGACAAAAACATGCCTGCGCCCATAAAAATACCATTCCCACCAGAAAAGCCATGGAAATGAATTTTAATTTCACGTTCTCCTCCTTAAGATACTGTCTAGAGTAACCATCCCCTATCTGAAAATATTATTGAAAGTAACAAAATATCCGCCAGCTTGCAATAAGATTTCCGGATGCACCGCTCCATTATCATTTCAAGAGTTATGCTTGAAAGTCCTATGTTTATGTGATAGTTGACAGCGTTGATCCGTGACAAACCCTATAACCGGGCGGCCACAGCCTTCAGGACCGTCCGTTTTCCAAAACAATCCGGGGAAAGGTTTGAACAAATAAGATGATTCGCGGTATCAACGCCATTTTTTCAGAAGACAGGAGTAACATGATATGGACTACAAACAGACTTTAAATCTCCCGCAAACGGACTTTCCGATGAAAGCCAGTCTGGCTCAAAGAGAACCGGAAATGCTTAAAAAATGGGAAGATATGAAAATTTATCACAAGATCCGAGAAAGCGCTAAAGGCAAAAAACCTTATATTCTGCATGATGGACCTCCCTACGCGAACGGCAACATACACCTGGGGACGGCTCTGAACAAAATCATCAACGAATTCGGCAAACTCTATCTCAACGGCAGTGTTTATAAAGGGAAAAAACCCGTTTACTGGTGCGCCACCTGCAAAACGGCACTGGCGGAAGCTGAAGTCGAATATGCCGACCATCACACACCATCCATTTATGTAAAATTCGCCTTTGCAACCGATATTGGCCAGATATTGCCGAAACTGGCCGGCCAGAAGGTTCACATGGTAATCTGGACCACGACACCGTGGACGATTCCTGCCAACCTGGCAATTGCCGTCAAGGATGATTTTGTCTATTCAGCGGTAAAAATTAATGGCGAAGTCCTGATTGTGGCCAAAGACATGATCGATTACTGCCTTGACGCCTTCGGCTATCGCGACAAAGAACATGAAATCCTCGATGAGTTCAAGGGTGAGGTCCTGGAAGGTCAAAAATGCATGCATCCGCTGGTGAAAAGGCACAGTCTGTTGATTCTGGCACCATTTGTCACGCTGGAGGCAGGAACCGGCGCCGTACATATTGCTCCAGGCCATGGTCAGGAGGACTATGAGATCGGACTCGAATACGGTCTGGACAATTACGCTCCGGTCGATGACGCGGGAATGTTCACAGAGGATGTCGAACATTTTGCCGGCCAGTTTGTCTTCGACGCCAATGACAATGTCATTAAAAAACTGGATGAAGTAGGCGCGCTGATGGGTCACGTTCCCATGCAGCATTCCTATCCTCACTGCTGGCGCTGCAAAAAACCCATTATTTTCCGTTCCACCGAACAGTGGTTCATTTCGATGGAGAAAAACGATCTGCGCAAAAAAGCTCTGGCCGCCATCGATGAAGTAGAGTGGATTCCGGCGTGGGGGCATGACCGGATCTACGGTATGGTGGAGAACCGTCCCGACTGGTGCATTTCGCGTCAGAGGCTTTGGGGCGTCCCCATCACTGTTTTTTACTGCGGCAGGTGTAAAAATGAATTATTGACAAAGGAAATCCTCGATCATCTGGTAGCACTGGTGGAAAAAGGCGGTGCGGATGTCTGGTTTGAAAAAGAACCGAAAGATCTCATGCCTAAACACACCGCCTGTCCACACTGTCATGGAATAGAATTTACCAAAGAAGTGAACATTCTCGATGTATGGTTTGACTCCGGCGTAAGCCATGCGGCAGTTCTTGAAAAAAGGGCGGATTTGAGTTCACCCTGCGACCTGTATCTGGAAGGCAACGACCAGCATCGCGGCTGGTTTCATTCATCCCTTCTGGAATCTGTGGGAACGCGCGGACGCGCACCCTATAAGAGCGTTCTGACGCACGGCTTTGTCGTTGACGGAGACGGCAAAAAAATGTCCAAATCCGTCGGCAATGTCATCAGTGCAGAAGACGCCGTTGCCCAATACGGTGCAGAAATTTTACGCCTGTGGGTGGCAGCGGAAGATTACACGGATGACATACGCATTTCAGACGTGATTCTCAAGCGCTTGACGGAGGCCTACCGCCGGATCCGCAACACCAGTCGGTTTATCCTGGGCAACCTCTACGATTTTAACGTTGATGCAGACTTTGTCCCTTACGACAGCATGACGGAAATGGACCGTTGGGCGCTGCACCGTCTGCAGGAAATCATCAGGCGTGTAAGGGAGGCCTATGAACGCCATCAGTTCCACACCGTCTTCTACACTCTGTATAATTACTGTACGGTGGATCTGAGTGCGCTGTACCTGGATGTTCTGAAAGACCGTCTGTACACGAACAGGGCAGCCTCCGCAGCGCGTCGTTCCGGCCAGACCGCCATGTTCACCATTTTAAACGCCATGACCCGTCTGCTCGCACCGATCCTGACCTTTACGGCGGAAGAAGTATGGGCGTCCCTGCCCGGCTGGCGGGAAAAAGAGGAAAGCGTCCACCTGACGCAGTTTCCGGAGGTCAACACCCAGTTCTTACCGTCGCCGCTCCGGATAAAATGCGTGCTCTTTTTGAAACGCACCTGGAAGACCTTCGCTCTCTTTTGATTGTGTCCCAGTTGCAGTTAGCCGATGTTCATGATATTGCCAACCCATTCCAAAGTGAAGAAATCAAGGGATTGGCCGTCGGCGTTGAAAAAGCACGGGGTGCAAAATGTGAGCGCTGCTGGATTTATGAAGAATCGGTCGGAACAAACACCGGACATCCGACGGTCTGCGGCCGATGCATACCGAATTTATAGTCTATTAGGCTGTAGACTGTTAGAATATTAGATTAAAAGGATTATCGTTTTGAAAAAAAATATTTTCATCTTCTTTCTGGGGGCGGCAGCCATCCTCGCTCTGGATCAGATTACTAAATCCGCTATCACCTCAAGGTTTGTTCTTCATGAAACTTACCCGGTCATCAACGGCTTCTTTAATCTTGTCTATGTAATGAATCCCGGTGCGGCATTCGGATTTCTTGCAGAAGCCTCCGAAACGTTCCGCTATGTTTTCTTTACCGGGATCACGGTTCTGGCCGCCGGCCTGATTGTTTATTATCTTGTCAAAAGCAGTCCCCGCAACCTGCTGCTTGTGTCTTCCCTCACCCTGATTTTTGGCGGTGCGGTCGGGAATCTGATTGACAGGCTTCGTTTTGGCGCTGTCGTTGATTTTCTGGATGTCTATATCGGAGGGGCACACTGGCCGGCATTTAATGTGGCGGACTCCGCCATCACCATCGGAGCTGTCCTGATGATCTGGGAAATGATCCTGAACCGGAAAGACAAATCATCTGCGTCATCCTGAGCTCTCTATTCCCGTTAAGACAGGCTATTATTTGAATCAGATAAACCCTGTCGTTTTTTTTTCGTTATGGCTTTGTCAGGATTTTTTCCCTTCGGTACATGCCAGCATATCCTTCAGCGATATATCCGGATGATGATAGCGTTTCTTATTGCGTGTACCTTTCCCGTATTGAATCGCCTCTTCGGGACACCATTGAATGCAGGCAAAACACTGTTCACAGCGGCGCTGCCAAACAGGCTTTCCTTCGGTCATAAGGATATTCCGGGCAGGACAAATTTTTGCACAAATGCCGCATGAGGAACATTTTTCATCGGCAAAAAAGGATTTATCCATTCCGGCGATATGGGGCAGGGATTTTTTGTAGATCAGCGAAAAAAATATATTCTGCCACAGGGACCCTTTTTCCACAGGCAGATCTTCTTTATTGCGGACAGTTCCGGCAATCCGTTCAATTTTTTCAAGCGCGGCCGATATTTTTTTCTGCTGCTTTTGTTGTGAAATGGCGCCGCCCCACGGGATATAATTGCTGGGAAGGTCGATGGAAAACCCGCAGGAAAGATGAAGATTCTTTGCCTGCAGCAGTTTCTTCAACTGAATCAGCGTTGCGGCAACCTGGCCGGCATTGACGGCAACGGCAAAAACATACGGCTTTGGATTGGTTTTGATAAGATCAAGGAACTCCATAACGGGCGGTGGCACTCCCCAGATATGAACCGGGAAAACCAGACCTATAATGTCCGCTTCACAGAGAGGTAATTGCTTTTCGTGACGGTTGAGCGAAATTAGCTCAGCCTGGCCGATGCGGCTTGCAAGTTCTCTGGCGGTCCAGAGAGAATTCCCCGTTCCCGTATAAACATAAACAGCCGTCTTCATCAGCGTGACTGTTTGAGCGCCCTCTGATAGACCGCTTCAGAAAAACCGTAAACGTGACTCCTGTTGATAACGGCAAACGGCACGTCATCACCGTCGTCGATATCTTTTCTCGCGGCCGCTGCCTTCGGATCAGTATCCATGTTATATTCTGTAAAGGCGAGTTTTTTGGAACTTAAAAATTCCCTGGCTTTGTCACAATCCGGACAATCGTTTTTTGTGTATAGCGTGATGGACGGCGCTTTTCCCGCATCAGGCGGTTGTTTTTCGTCACTCGTGCCGGAACCATTCTGGATCACTTTCTTCACGCCGGATTCATCTTCCCAGCTATAAAAATCGGCGTACGCCATCCCTGAAAATATCAGGATCAGCGCCAGTAAAAAAAACAGGTGTTTCTTCATAATAATCCTCCATCATCAGCGCCGCGGGCGCATGTCCGATATTTTTTCCTGATATTTCTAAAGCGATTCTTCACCCGTTCGACAATCCATAACAATTTGCTAATTTTTCTTTATACTTATAACATTAACCGGAATGCGTTTAAAAATCAATATCCTTTTTTACTGCAATAAAGGCATTGTTGATGATCGGAATTTTCCGTTGATTAAAGTTTTTTGTCTTGACGAACAAATCAATAACCGCGTCGGGGTGCTTCTGAATATTTTTCGCACATATAACCGGAAATACCCAGTGAAGCAGACATATCATAGCGCTGGCGTTGTGGCTGATTCCCGAAAGTCATGCAGACCAAGGAAATTGTCTGTCGTCATAATTTATGCCTGATTTCACAGGTGGCATTTCTGTTTTTTCCTTTTTTCTTTGGCAAAAAAAAAGAGATTATGTAATAAGGAAATCAAACACTAAACTTTTATTCCCGGGAGTCGGACAATGAGTAAATCCTATATTTTGGCCCTTGATCAGGGAACGACCAGTTCGCGAGCCGTCATCTACAATTGCGAAGGCGAAGCAGTCAAAATTGCACAGAATGAATTTACACAGATTTATCCGCAGGCCGGCTGGGTTGAGCATGATCCCATGGAAATCTGGGGGTCACAGCGCGGTGCCGCCAGCGAAGTGCTTGCCACCACAGGCATTGCACCGGAAGAAATCGTAGCGATCGGCATTACCAATCAGCGGGAAACCACTATTGTCTGGGACAAAGCCACAGGCAAGCCGGTTTATAACGCCATCGTCTGGCAGTGCCGCCGCACCGCTTCAATCTGTGATGAACTGAAAGCCAAGGGGCTGGAAGAATACATCCGTGAAAATACAGGCCTGGTACTGGATGCGTATTTTTCGGGAACAAAACTGAAATGGATTCTTGATCATGTTGAAGGAGCCCGCGCCCGGGCTCAAAAGGGCGAACTGCTTTTCGGCAATGTGGACACCTGGCTGATCTGGAACCTAACACGGGGAAAGGTTCACGTCACCGATTACTCGAATGCTTCGCGCACAATGCTCTACAACATTAAAGATTTGAAATGGGATGAGACGATTCTGAAAAAGCTCGACATTCCCGCCTGCATGCTGCCTGAGGTCAAACCTTCATCCACTGTTTACGGCGTCACCGATGCGAGGGTCCTGGGCGCGGAAATCCCCATTGCCGGGGTCGCGGGAGACCAGCAGGCGGCGCTTTTCGGCCAGGCCTGCTACATGCCCGGCATGGTCAAAAACACCTACGGCACGGGATGCTTCATGCTCATGCTGACCGGTGAGACGATTGCCCATTCCAAGAACGGCCTTCTGACCACCATCGCCTGGGGGGTGAACGGGAAA
>PHBN01000308.1 GCA_002840635.1 Deltaproteobacteria bacterium HGW-Deltaproteobacteria-1 | reverse complement strand
ATGAAAGCGAGGATGCATAATGAAGATTGAAGACGTGAAGAATGTGTGTGTTGTCGGTGCCGGTAACATGGGGCATCAGATTGCGTTGCAGTGCGCTCTTTTCGGTTTCAAAACCGTCAGCACGGATGTCATTCCGGCCGTTCTGGAAAAGGCGGAGAAATTTGTAGATACCTACCTGGCCGGCCGCGTGCAGAAGGGAAAAATGACGGAAGATGCGGCAAAGGCGGCCCGTGCAAGAATCTCCTTTACCGGGGACCTGAAAGAAGCCGTGAAGGAGGCCGATGTCGTGATCGAAGCCGTTTTGGAAAGAATCGATCTGAAACGGAAAGTGTTTGCCGATCTGGACCAATATGCACCGGCCAAAGCGATTCTGGCTACCAACAGCTCATTTATCGTGAGCTCCAGAATTGCCGATGCCACCAAGCGTCCCTCCCAGGTATGCAACCTCCACTTCTTCAACCCGGCCCTGGTGATGAAACTGGTGGAAGTGGTTCAGGGGCCCCATGTTTCAGATGAAACGGCCCAGTGCATGATGGATTTTTGTCTGAAGATCGAAAAAGTGCCTATCCTGATCAAGAAGGAAGTGGATGGTTTCGTTCTGAATCGGATTTTCGCCGTTCTGCAGAGAGAAGCCCTTTGGATGCTCGAAATGGGTGTGGCCACCGTAGAAGATATCGATAAAGCGTGCGTATACGGCGCCGGCCATCCCATGGGACCCTTCCGTCTCAATGATCTGACCGGTATCGACCTGACCTATGATGTCTGCATGAGCCATTTCTATGAGTCCGGCAATCCGGCGGATCTGCCGAGCCCCAGCGTCGTGAAGAAATACACGGAAGGCAAATTCGGCCAGAAAACGGGTGAAGGCTGGTACAGCTACAAGAAATAATTACAATAAATATCATGGGGAGGAATTATGAGCAGGGAAGTAGTATTTGTTGGCGGTATTAGAACAGCCTTTGGCACGCTGGGGAAGACCCTGCGGAACATGCTGGGCGAAGAACTGGCCGGAATGACCATTAAGGGTCTTGTCGAAAAGACGAAGATCCTGGAAAAAGGAGGAGTGGTGGATTCCGTTTTCATGGGATCGGCCATTGGGGGCAACACCGCGATTAACCCGGCCCGCTGGGCCGTTCTGGCTTCGGGTCTTCCTGAAAGCACGTCGGCTTCTTATATTGAAATGCAGTGCGGTTCAGCCATTGATTCCATCAACCATGCTGCATGGAAAATTCTGGCGGGTCAGGCCGACATTATGATAGCGGGCGGTTTTGAATCCTACAGCCAGGCTCCGTGCCGGTTTCCGATGACCACGGAACCCTTCCGGATGATTCCTCCGATGCCGATTGCCTTTTCATTGGCTCCTTCCAGGGACGCCGCCACGATGAACATGGGCTTTACGGCGGAAGCGCTCCAGAAAATGTACAACATTTCCCGGGAGGCCCAGGATGAATTTTCTTATCGGAGCCAGCAGCGTGCCAGGAAGGCTATTGAATCCGGTTTCTGTGATCAGGACATTCTGCCGGTTATGGTACCCCAGGGAAAGAAAAAACCTCCGATAGAGTTCAAAGTGGATGAATATCCCCGTCCTGAAACCACGATGGAAGGCCTGGCCAAACTGCCGCCTGCGTTTATTAAAGACGGAACCGTTACCGCCGGCAATTCTTCCGGCCGTAATGACGGCGCCGCTTTTGTTTTGATGATGACCAGAGAAAAAGCCGAGCAGCTGGGTTACAACCCCTGGGCCAAATGGCTGGCCGGCGGCGACTGCGGTGTCGATCCAAAAGTCATGGGGATTGCTCCGGCGTATGCCGTGCCCCTGGCACTTAAAAAAGCCGGATTGAAAATGAGCCAGATGGACGTGATGGAATGCAATGAGGCGTTTGCCGTCCAGAACCTGGCGGTAGCCGCCGAGTTGGAAAAACAGACGGGAGAGAAAGTCGACTTCGAAAAATGGAACCCCAACGGCGGCGCCATTTCTTATGGCCATCCCAATGGTGCCTCCGGTGCCCGTATCTGCATCTTCACCATGCGTGAACTGATGATGAAAGGCGGCAGATACGGCTGCTTCAGTTCCTGCTGCGGCGGAGGTTTGGGTGTGGCCAGTGTC
>PHBN01000307.1 GCA_002840635.1 Deltaproteobacteria bacterium HGW-Deltaproteobacteria-1 | reverse complement strand
GCAAGGATTCGCGCTTCCTGAAGAAAATCCTCACCGATACTGAAATTGGTCAGGTCTGTTGTTCCGGGAATCCCGAGGTTGCTCTCTGGTCTTTCTGGGTCTGCAAGGAAGCGGCTTACAAGGTTGTTCGAAAAAAAGACAATCGTGCGGCTTTTTTGCCGGGCCGCTGGTCCGTCCGATACCGGGATTTTCAGGATTCACCTGAATACCACCCTTCTTTGCAAAGTGGTTCCAGGGAAGGGGAGGTGGTTATCCCCGGTTCCGGCAATGTCTATGTTCGTCTGTTTACTTTTCCGTCTTATGTCCATTGCATAGCTTCTGATACAACTGAAGGCATGAACAGGATTGTTGCCCGCGTCGATCGGCTGCCCCGGCCGAAAAAATCTCTGCACACGGATCCTTCTATATTTGTCCGTTCGAAATTGCTTCACTGTCTTGCGCGTCATTTACATCTTCCGGCAAGGGATATGAAAATTGTCCGCGAATCCCAAAAAGACGGGCTTGGACCGCCCCTGCTTTATATAGCAGGTGTCGAGTCTGCCGTTGATCTCAGCATCAGTCATGACGGATGCTATGTGGCGTATGCCTATCTGGCCTAGCCCCTCAGGGTTTATGATCCCACTGCCGCAGGACGAGCATAAATTCTTCTCAGCTTGCTGCGATATCATAAAGTTCATTTCATGCTTTGACAGCTTGCTGTGAGGTGGTTGATTAAAAAAGGCGCCTGATATTTTGTTGTCAGGCCCTCGTTCTTATGTTAGTAAACCCGATCATTAAATCATTCCAACGTGAACTCTAAAAAGGAGGAAATATGGATATCAGGGAAGTTGTTGCCGTGGTTACCGGCGGAGCGTCAGGATTGGGGGAAGCCACAGTCCTGGAACTGGTAAAAAAAGGAGCGAAGGCGGTTATTATCGATTTGGACGAGAAAAAAGGGGAAGAACTTGCCGCGGCGAATCCGGGAAGCGTTGTATTTATTCGTACCGATGTGACCAGCGAAGATGATGTTCGGCAGGCCATCGGTAAAACGGTCGACCAGTTTGGCAAAATCAATGTAGCGGTTAATTGTGCGGGAGTGCCGGATGCCGGGAAAATACGGGGCAGGAAAGGACCTCTTTCGCTGTCGTTGTTTCAAAAGGTCATTCAGATCAATCTGGTGGGAACCCTGAATGTCATTCGCCTTGCCGTTGAGCAGATGGTGAACAACACTCCCGGAAGCGATGGGGAGAAAGGCGTCATTATCAATACCGCGTCGATTGCCGCGTTTGACGGTCAGATCGGACAGGCGGCCTATAGCGCTTCCAAAGGGGGGATTGTTGGGATGACGCTGCCGATTGCACGGGAATGCGCCGATTATGGCATTCGTGTGGTGACGATCGCTCCGGGACTTTTTGAAACGCCCCTGATGGCAGGGATGCCGCCCGCCGTTAAAGAAAGCATGGCCCAGGGAGTGCCTTTCCCGAAGCGGCTGGGAAGGCCCGTGGAGTTTGCAAAGACGGTTCTGCACATGATTGAAAACCCGATGTTCAATGCAAAGACGGTTCTGCACATGATTGAAAACCCGATGTTCAATGGCTGCTGCATCCGGCTGGACGGCGCGCTGCGTATGCCGCCTAAATAAAATGGTGTTAGATCGGCTGCCGCAGGCGGATCTTTCAAGAGAATCAGGCCGGCAATGATTCAAATCACGTGATTCGCGGAACCCGGGACTGAGCAGAAACAGGTGCCGTCTCTCAGGAAATGATATCTTTCCTGAGCTGGACCGGTTTGACCTGTTTTTTGCGCATGCGGATGTTTAGCATTTCAACCGCCACGGAAAACGCCATGGCAAAGTAGATGTAGCCTTTAGGCACATGCACGTCGAACCCTTCCACGATCAGTGTCACGCCCACTAAAATCAGGAAAGACAGGGCAAGTATTTTGATGGTGGGGTGTGCATCCACAAAGTTGGATATCGGTTTGGCGGCAAACAGCATGACGCATACGGCCATGACAATCGCGATGGCCATAATGGAGATGTGCTGGGCCAGTCCCACGGCCGTGATGACGGAATCCAGAGAAAAAACAATGTCAAGAACGGCAATTTGAAAGAGCACCGGTGCCATTTTCACGGTGTTCAGCTTCGGCTTTTCTTCCTCAATGCCCTCCAGGCTGCTGTGAATTTCATGGGTTGCCTTGGCCAGGAGGAATAATCCTCCCCCGATGAGAATGATATCCCGTCCGGAAATATCCTGCCCCAGAACGGAAAACAAGGGCTGTGTTAAATTGGCCACCCAGACGATGGAAAAAAGGAGCATCAGGCGGGTCAGCATGGCCAGCATTAACCCCAGATTGCGCGCAAGGTTTCTTTTTTTAGCCGGAAGCCGACTGACCAGTACAGAAATAAAAATGATGTTGTCGATGCCCAGGACAATCTCCAGCGCCGTCAGCGTCCCAAGAGCAATCCAGGCTTCAGGACTGGTCAACCACGAAAGCATAATCTTTCTCACCCAGAACTAATACTCAATGCCCGCCCGGTCTTTGATGCCGGCAGCATAGTGGTGTTTGATTTCCCTGACCTCGCTCACTGTGTCAGCAAGGCTGATGATTTTCTTTGCCGCGTAGCGGCCCGTCAGAATCAGATCCAGCGATGGTGGCTTGTTCTCGATCAAATCGATGACATCCTGTAGAGGAATCAGTTTGAAGTCAACCGCTACGTTGATTTCATCGAGGATAACCATGTCGTATTTTCCGGAAGCGATGACTTTTTTGGCCAGTTCAAAACCCTGCCGGGCCAATTTGATATCCGCAGGGGCGGGGTTGTTGCGCATAACGAAACTGTCCAGGCCGCAGCGACGGACGGTCAGGCGCGGCAGATATTTCTCGGCGGCCACGCACTCGCCATAACTGCGGCCTTTCATAAACTGTATAATAAAAACCTTATACCCCTGTCCGACAGCCCGCATTGCCTGCCCGAAAGCGGAGGTGGTCTTGCCCTTGCCGTTGCCGGTAATGACGATGACCAGGCCGCGTGCTTTACCGGTCACAGTTTTTGTGGAAGGTGCTGTCTTTTTCTTAGCGGGTTTTTTGGCTGCTGTGTTTATTCTGGCTGTGGATTTCATGGATGGTCTCCTGACTTAAGAAACCGGCGCGCGATGGATTCCGCTTCGGTATAGGGGTCCGCTTTACGATTCTTTATCCTCTGGGCGATTCGTTTCAATTCGCCGCTGGCAATGAGCTTGCCCATTACCGGTTCCAGAAGGGCGGCTTTGATCGCTTCGGTAATTTCCATCAGCGCTTTGCGTTCCATGCGTTCGGAAAGCTGACCGCTGATTAACAGGTGCTCGTGATGATCGGATATGGCTTGCATAAGCTCCGCCGTTTTTTCGGCAAAGCTTTCCTGTTCATAAATATTGCCGATGCTGATGATAGGTGGACGCCATGCACCGGAAGGCAACGGCGAGGCGTTTAGCAGGGAGGTCAGTTGTGAGCGTGATGCATAATATCAAGCTCCTGCTGGCCGATGCCGACGGTTTCGACAATAATAACATCCTTGCCCATGGCTTCCATGACGTGGATCGCGTCGCCTACAGCCTGTGAGAGTCCGCCTAATGCGCCGCGCGTGGCAAGCGACCGGATGAACACATCTTCATCTTCGGCGTGCCTGAGCATGCGGACTCGGTCGCCCAGGATCGCGCCTCCGGAAAAGGGACTGGTCGGGTCCACAGCCAGAACGCCGACGGTTTTCCGGTGCTTGCGGAATTCACCGATGAGCGCGTTGGTCAGCGTGCTTTTGCCCGCGCCAGGCGAGCCCGTGATGCCGATGATAAAGGATTTGCCCGTGTATGGAAAAAGCTTTTTGATTCTGGGGCGAGCCTGCGGCTTTTTGTCTTCCAGATCCCGGATCAGCCTGGAGGCACAGCGGACATCACCCGCGCATATTTTTTTAGTAATATCCATGATTTAATATTGCCGGGGTTCTCGCTAGTCTCTGACGTGAATGTTGGTGCGAACCCAGTCCACAATGGAATCGAGCGATGCGCCGGGGGTAAAGATAGCCTTGATGCCCGCGTCATATAACATTTGAAAATCCTGTTCGGGGATAATTCCTCCGCCGATGACAGTGATATCGGAAGCGTTTTTTTCACGCAGGAGCTGCACGACGCGCGGAAATAAAACACGATGTGCACCCGAAAGACAGCTTAAACCAACAAGGTCAACGTCCTCCTGAATGGCTGTGGCGGCTACCTGTTCGGGGGTCTGATGGCAGCCGGTATAGATGACTTCAAAACCGGCGTCGCGAAAGCAGCGCGCCAGAATCCTTGCACCCCGGTCATGACCGTCCAAACCTGGTTTGGCCACCATGATTCGAATTTTTCTTTCCGACATAATATCTCCTTCAAAATATCTCTTCAGGCCGGGCTGCCTTCATCGATGTTTCGCCAGCAAGGCGCCGCATTACAGCGGTTTGCTTTTATTAATACAGGCCGGGGTCCCGGTACTCCCCGTACACTTCACGGTAAACATCGCATATCTCCTGCTGGGTTGCCAGGTTCTTGACGGCTTCAATGCAGGATGGCATTACATTTGCGCCTGTTTTGCAGGCGGTTCGGATGTCGTCAAGCGATTTTTTCACGGCATGGTTGTTCCGTTTGCGCCGGACATCCTGAAGCCTTTTGATCTGTTCTTCTCCCATCTGTTCATCGATTTCTACCAGCGGAACCTCGTGCTGCGCGTCGGTGGTGTACTTGTTGACGCCGACCATGATTTTTTCTTTGTCATCGATCTGCCTTTGAAACCGGTAAGCCGCTTCGGCAATTTCCATTTGCGGGAATCCCCTTTCAATGGCTGCCACCATGCCGCCCATGGCGTCGATTTTTTCAATGTATTCCAGGGCCTTTTCTTCCATTTCATTGGTCAGCGATTCAATAAAGTAGGAACCGGCCAATGGATCGATAGTGTTGGCCACACCGGTTTCCTCGGCCAGGATCTGTTGCGTGCGCAGAGCGATTTCCACTGCCTGCTCGGACGGCAGGCAGAGAACTTCATCCAGTGAATTGGTATGGAGGGACTGCGTTCCTCCCAGAACTGCAGCCAGCGCTTCCACGGTCGTTCGGACGATATTGTTGTAAGGCTGCTGCGCGGTGAGCGAACATCCTGCGGTTTGCGTGTGGAAACGCATCCACATCGAACGGGGATTCTTGGCGCCGAAGCGGTCGCGCATTACCTTGGCCCAAATGCGGCGAGCGGCGCGGAGTTTGCAGATTTCTTCAAAAAAATCGATGTGTGAGTTGAAAAAGAAAGACAGGCGAGGGGCGAAATCGTCAACGTTCATTTTC
>PHBN01000022.1 GCA_002840635.1 Deltaproteobacteria bacterium HGW-Deltaproteobacteria-1 | reverse complement strand
CACGATAAAGCTCGGCATGATCGCAGTCGACATGCAAACACAGAAACGGCAGGCCAAGAACAGCCTTTCCAAGCTTGGCGATCAAATCGCCAAGTATTACCCGGATAAGTCTCGAGGCGTTTTCAGGGGCTACGACGCGTAACGGGGGTTGATGAATATATCGGTCTCGCTTAGTGAGCCCTCCGCAATTACTGGTCGCAGTAATTGCCGGGTGCAATTCATAGCGCCTAGCCCCGTCGTTCAACCGGACAGCAGAGTGTTCCGCTATGTTCCATACCCTGCCGCGGGTTAATTCTACGCTACTCTCTTTCAATCCATAATCATCAATTCTTATGAAAGTTTCGCACCAAACAGTAGTAGGTGACTTCAACGATTAACGATGTCTTCCTGTAATCAATCGTCCGGCAATTTTCTAAGGTATGCTCTATTTCGAATAGTAATCATTATAAAATGTTGCCATTATCCTTATGTTATGCTAAAAAAATATATGTCATTTATTGGCACAATGTTCCCAAAAAAATAAAAGATCAAACTGATATTTGCCAAATAAACCGTAAAAAACATGTCACGTATTTGCCGATAATAAAAACCTTTTGCAGAATACATAAATCAATAATTATTTTAATTTATATAATATATTACGTAATAGAAAAAATATATGAAACCAGATTTTGTACAAAAAGCTTTTTGCTCAAGGAAATACAGGATGTGACAGATATGAAATTAGGAACTGGATCGTATCAACATCTGGTGGACACTCATGGAACGCATCAAAAAATATTTTTTTAAGAATTTCGAGGCAATACTCGTTTTTATTGTTCTCATGTCGGCCGCCTTTGGAACCTATTTTCTTAAAGACCTGTCGATTGTGCTCAATTTTTACTACTTCCCTGTTCTTGTAGGGGCGTATTTGCTGGGACGTCGTTCGGGGCTTCTCACCGCGATCCTGTCAATTCTGCTTGTCATCGTCTTTGCCACTATTTATCCCTCTAGATTCTTCACACCTAACACGTTGTTACAGGATATCGGCAGGCTTTCCTCTTGGGCAGGTTTCCTCATACTGGCAAGCATCACCGTTGGCAGTCTGTATGAAATGAACAAGCAGCAGCTATATGACTTACAAAATGCATACGTTGGAATCCTTGAGATACTGTCTAAATATCTCGAGTCGACGGACCGTTACACCAAGGGGCATTCTGTCCGCGTCTCAGAGCTTGCTATGGAAATTGCTATTGCCATGGAGCTGCCTCGTACTGACGTCGAGAACATCCGGGTGGCAGGATTACTTCACGACATTGGAAAGGTAGAGGTGAGCGGAGAAATTCTGCGCAAGGCAGCTAATCTAACAATTGAAGAGAGGGATCAGATCGACAAACATGCCGAGAAGGGAGCAATGATTCTTTCCTCTGTGGGGTCGGTCCTTAAGGAAGTTGTCCCCATCGTCATGGCCCACCATGAGTACTTCTCAAGCAATGAAAACTTTAAAAATGATACCATAAAAGAAAAGGAAACACCCATAGGGGCTCGGATCCTGGCAGTCGCCGACTCCTTCGATGCCATGACAACAGACCGTCCATACCGCAAGGGCATGCCACCCTGGCAGGCCCGCGAACAAATTATGGTAAATGCCGGCAAGCAGTTTGATCCTCAAGTCGTCGAAGCATTCAAGCGTGTGCTCGATAAGAAACTGGAGACAATATAAAATTGTAGGATAGGCATTGTCTCTCTTTGGATTTAAAATAAAAGCAGGGATACTTGCTTTCTTCGCGCAATCATCAGTCCTAATAAATTATCACTGTTCACCCTTCGTAGGTGTTGCCAACAATCACTGCTTTCTGAAATGTTGTTTTTCTGGTGTTCGTAACTTATGCAACATTTCAATTGATAATGCTTAGATTGCCATGTTATTCATAAATTATTATTAGACGTATTGTTTAAATTGGTAATTTAATCCGCTCGTGCTCCGCCTATCAAGGTCGTTAGAGCGGAAACCGCCCTTTGAGGCGGCTGTCCATGGTTTGGTTTGTAGCACGAATCATTGCATCAAGATGCAATTTCCGATCCCAAAAACGGCAGCTCAACACCGACGTTGGAGAATGAAGTGAAAAGAAAACTACACCCATTTCACAACAGAGTTACCGTTATCGGGATGCTTGGAAGTTGGATTCTGGGGATGAGCTTTGCGTTTTTTGGATGGTATGCGCAAGATAATCCCGAAGGCCATTATTCAACCATCATAGCCGCAATCGGATTCTCCTCGTGCTTTCTTTTTTTTGTTGCTTGGGCTATCTTTCAGTATAACGTATGCAGATGCCCAGAGTGTAATAGTTTTATGTTCAACTGGAGGCATGAGGCAACCGGAAAAGGAAAAATTTTTTACTGCGATCACTGTGATATAGAATGGAATTCAAAGCTGATTGATGACGGCACGGGATGAATTTTCCAACCAGCAATTGACAACAACCGATCGCTGCGCTCCGGCTCATCTTTTCTTTATGCCCTTGAAAGGAAGGGATGATGGATACCCCAAAATACAGTTACCAGACAATCTAACAATCCAAGGAGGCAACATATGAAAAAGATGATAATAGTATTCGGATTGACCCTCGCATTGCTTGTAACGGGCATTGGCCTGGCCTCGTCCGGAAGCACATCCATCTCGCCGGATGAGGCCATGCAGAAGCTAATGGATGGCAACAAGCGGTACGTAGAAAGCAAGTTCACCAATGGTTTGAGAAGCGACACCGCTTCCCGCAAAGCCCTGGCCCATGCACAGAAACCCTACGCCATCATCCTCTCCTGTTCCGACTCGCGTGTTCCACCCGAGATAATCTTCGATATGGGATTGGGTGAGATATTTGTTATCCGAGTAGCGGGTAACGTGCCCGATCCGGTCGTTCTGGGGAGCATCGAGTACGCCGCCGAACATCTCGGCTCTCCACTAGTAATGGTCTTGGGCCACGAACGCTGCGGTGCTGTTAAAGCAGCTGTCGAGGCTAAAGGTAAATCAACAGGCAGCAAGAACATCGACGCCATTGTCAAGATCGTTGACGCTTCTGTCAATGCCGCTACCAAAGATTGTGAAGCATGCAAAGCGGATCCGAAATGCGCAAAGAGCAAGACCGGCGAATTCGTAGAGTGTTTGGTGGATGCTAATGCTAAACGTATTGCGGACAGCCTGACCAAACAGTCAAAGATCCTTAAGCACCTTGCAGAGGAGAACAAGATCAAGATCGTTGCGGCTAAATACGATTTGGATGACGGGTTGGTTACTTTATTCAAATAATACGGACGTGATGAACCTGACAACCGTGACAAAGAATACGGTGGGTAGCATGCGGAGGTAAGGATTTAGACAAGAAGGCAAATACAACGCATCAAGGGCGCTGAAGCGGACGGGGCAAAACAGCCCACCATGACGCTTAGCTTTGTGTTCGACGTTTCTAACCGTTATCAGGTTTCTTTGATATATATTTCCGATGTTTTCTTAGAATTCCCAATTGAACATAAATCCGCCCATAAAGCCGATATATTGTTCTCGGAAAAGTTCCGTAGAAACGAAACCGGTGATCCGAGTGGTTTCATTTAAAAGGAAAGAGAGGTGCCCCTGAACGGCCAACGAATCTCGACCACGTTGCGGGAAGGTGTCAAATTTATATGATTCATATCCTACAAAGGCGGCTGTCAATGTGGATTTGTTGTCGAGTAATTCGTGCATCCATCGGGCCGTCAAACCTGCTTGAACCAACATGTCCTTCCATTTTGTCGTGGAACGAACTTGCCCTCCCACTGCGGAACGCAGAGAATTGTAGTTGGATTGATCCAGCGCCAGGCTGGCTCCACCATTTTCCACGATATCTGGTCTGAACAGGTATCCATAGTCTAGTCCTGCCAAAGGACCGAATTTGACGCACCCAGCCGACCATTCGTATCCCCCGCCAATACTGACTGTTCCAATGAAGCCTGTCCAATCGCTTTCTGCTGTGCGCGCGTAACTGCCAATGAGAACGTTTCGTTGCATTCTTGTGTTTTCCAGCCCAATTCGTCCCAGACCATATATATATGCACCATTCCAGTAGTCACCCGGCCGCAGAATGCCGTGGGCACCTAATTGAATTGTGTTGATTTGCGCCGTTGATTTGTGTTGGGTCAATATCTCCATATTCCGATATCCATAGGACACGTGAACCCCCATTGTGAGACCATTATGGACAGTACGTTCAAATCCGCCCAACAATCCTGCCTCTGTAACATTAGACCCGAGCATATTAGAAGAAGTGCTTTGGGCTTGGAATCCGCCATAGGGAACCACAAAACCCTGCCAACCTTGGAACATATCTCCGCTAATGAGGGCCTTTTCGCTGTTGCGGAAAGCTGCACGGGTAATCATGTCCCGAATAATTATTCCTGACAGCATACTGTTGGAGTCCAGCGAGGCTTGTGCGGCATTTTGATATGTTGCAGGAGAAAGTTCGTCTAAAGCTTTGGTGATATCGCTGCCATCTTTAGCCGAAAAATCAAGTACCTCAAATAGATTTTGCATATCTCCTTCGGCGATATCGTCAATTTTACCCAGCACACTGCCGATAGATCGAGAATCTTCATCATCCGAAAAACGCTCGTATATATCGCTGTCTCGCACCGTGGTGATGAGATAAGTATTATCCGGATTTTCCGAAAACAGGAATTTAAGTGTAGGGGAATCGGGCGCTACAAATGTAGCGTTCGGTAGTGTTCCTGATCCGATGGAAATTATATTCGCAAGTGTGAGAGTGCCTCGATAATAATCTTGGATTGGTGTAATAGCAATGCCGCCACCCGGGGCGTTGGTAAAAGAGCCTGTGATTTGAACAGAATCTGTTTGGGCATGGCCGTTAAATTCTATTTGAATAATCCCGTAGTTCACGAAATCACCATCTACATAGGCGGAACCAATACTGTTTCCAGGCGCCCAGGTGCCTCTGTTGATAAATCGGCCCGTATTTGGCGTGATATTATCCGAAAGCAACCTGGGAATATAAATTTTATGATTTCCGTAAAGTATAGTGCCGGTATTGACATTTAGACTGAGTGCGTAAATGCCACCACCTATGGGTGTGTTAAGGGATGTTCTTCCCCCTACTGTATTGATGATGAGACCATATTTCCCATCAATATTGCCATCCATTCGTGTGTAGAACGTCGGATCAGCCAGGCCGGCGGAGGTGACGCCGAAATTTAAGGTGGTGATGTAATTTCGCTCGCTACCAGATGGAATATGGACAATTTTCCATGGATCCCACTTGGATATAATGTCACCTTGAATGGTGCCGCCATTTAACACGTTAATTTCTTTTACATGAACATCCTTATCGATTTGAATGGCTGTGGGTCCCTTTAATGTGCCCGCGATATTAAATTTGTTGACGAGCGCACCTGACAAGTCATAGTTAATTTTGGTATAGAAGTATAGATCATCAGAATTAGCGAATGCCGGTGTGCCGTCTGCTTTGAGAGTTTCTGTTGTGTAGTAGGAGGTAAAGTAGGGGGTCGCGGGGTAGGCAGAGTCGGTCATTCCAATTCCAAAATGCGCCGCAATACCACCTGCGCCTGTTGCTTGGAGTGTTCCATTGAGGTTGATGACGTTGTCGGACCCGTACGAAACCAGTAACCCTGTTCCATTTACGCCATTTGCAGAAACCGTTGTTCCCTTGGAGATGGTGACTGTGTTTTGACTTCCGTCAATCCGAATTCCGCCCGCACCGTAACCGGTTGTATATATATCCCCGGCCTGGGTCAGGTTTAATTTGTCTCGATAGACGTGTACCCCCGTCCCATAAGAGGCTGTTTTGGGAGAACTGGCGGTGCCATATCCCAGCGTGTTGGTGGTCGTGAGTTCTGTCTCGGCAAGGTATCCATACCCAATTTTCAAGTTGGTTGCGCCAGGCAGTGAAAATTTAGTAAGACCTTTTCCCAAGTTGGAGGGAGTGTAGCTTTTGCCAAAGAAATCACTCAAATTGATATTATATCCAATATCTTTGAGAGCGGCCAATTCAATTTCCGTAAACAGCATATTGCGAATGGGAGAATATGACATAATAGAGCCCAATAACGCAGGATGACCCAATACATTCGCACCATCTAAAATATAGGTGTCTTCCTTTCCTCCCATGAGAGGAAGACCGTTGTTATTGGTAAGCGCGTTGACATTAGCACCTTTAAAGGTGGCAAAAAAGGGCTTGCTCGCATCTGCCGAAG
Organism: Deltaproteobacteria bacterium HGW-Deltaproteobacteria-1; assembly: GCA_002840635.1. Classification (GTDB taxonomy): domain Bacteria; phylum Desulfobacterota; class Syntrophia; order Syntrophales; family Smithellaceae; genus UBA8904. Next base: position 5,431 of record PHBN01000022.1, on the reverse strand, counting down.
GATTTGCTCCGGCAATTTGCATATAAAAATAGTTGTCTGTGCCCGGGGTGGCAGATCGTTTTACTTCGGCCAACGCCGTAGCTTTTTTGCCGGTGATGTCGTAAATGCCGCTTAGGCCGCCGGGGAGTCCCCCTGCCCACGCTGATCTTATATCAATGAACCATGGATCTGTTGTTTTGGCATTTTCAGCTTGATACAATGCTCCAAGCATGCCTAGCCCATGCATTAGTTCGTGAGCGATTGTGCTAGTGATAGAGTTGTCATCCAGTAATAGGCGAGTGGGTGTTTCCGTATAATTCACGTTGAAAACAATTTCGGTGTGGTAATCGTAAGAACTTTGGATCGGCCACAGTTTTTTCCCCTCTGGCGCTATCCCCACAAGGTAGTAATACGTGTCGGGGTTTGCTCTTCCGGTATCAGGCGTCCAGTTATAAGCGGAGCCTGTTCCGGTAATAACTTTTGCTAAACTGACGACTATTCCGGGCGGTTGGGTAGTGCCAAGTCTTTCCTTCCAGTACTTAAAGGCACCAACAACAGCGCTCATTTCAGCCGCCGAAAAGTTGTTTGTCGCTTGTTTCGTTTTCCCATCCGGCTCTTTAAACGAATCGCCTGTGACGCGAGTACGTATCGTAAAAGGGCCCTCATTTATATCCGTGTAGGCCCATACGCATGTATTGACAAGCGAAAAAAAAATGATGGCAGAAAGAAAGGATACGATGGTGAGATTTTTTTTCATACAGATAGGTTGCTTTCGTAGGATTCCGATAATGATTGATAAGAACGTCCTTTTTGCTGAATGCTTTATATGAAAAGCTGTTTTTTATGTCAAGAGAAACTACAAAATGTGGAGCGCTACACCGATGACCCTGCTGATGGCACATTGAATCTTTTAAATAGTAATCTGCACTCTTGCTAACTTAAACAGGTTAAGACATTGCAGGTGGATAACGCAAGAAGTGGCCATTTCCGAAAATTAAAAATCGATGATGGATTAATTAACGATGTGATTTCTGAAACGGATCGTCATCATTGTCAAGTATACTTGATTTCAATTTACAATAAATACAAATCACTTACCGACAACAAACATTGGCATCACGTCGCTTGCATTTATTATTCAATTGACATGTATGACATACAATTTTATAGTTACTATATAAACGGGTGATGTCTTGCCAAAGAAGATAAAATGCGCGTATACATAGGTTTTGACGATACAGATGTTCTGGGTTCGGAAATCGGCACGGGTAAACTGGCTCGTCGTTACGAACAGCTTATCCCGGCGTCATGTAATGTATGGGGCGTTGTTCGTCAGCAACTTCTGGTGGATCCAGCCATACCCTATACCTCCCACAACAGCTCGGCCTGTGTGATAGTGAATTGCTCCAATGCGTCATTTGTAGAAGCTTTGAAAACCGCCGCCATTGCCCACATAGAAGCCATGTCTCTTCCGGGCAGTGATCCAGGACTTTGTGTGGTAATTGAGGGCGACCCGGTTTTACCAGCACTTGAGTCCTTCGGATTTTTGTGCACGGCTAAGGTCGTATCCCAGCGTGACGCGATACAAGCGGTCGGCAGCGCTCATCTTTCGGGCCACGGCGGCACAAACGATGGCATTATTGGCGCAGCTGCAGCTGTCGGCCTGACTGCTTCAGGTTGGAGCGGGCGCTTTATTGAATACTCGGATTTAAGGGCATTTCCTGATCGCGTAGCTGTTTCAGACCTGATGCAGAAGGGTATCCGGGTGGTTTCTATGGATAGGGACGCCTGCTGTCCGCGTCCAGAGGATAGAGTGGACACAAAAGGATGGTTGAGACCCAGGCTTTGGGGGCATGTCGTTGTGCTTCCCGTAAAACCCGCAGGTGTTGGTCTGTGGGAAAGTCTGGGAGAAAAACGAAACCCTAACAAACAAAAGATTTAGGGAGGTGTCATGATGTCAGGGAAAATATTTTATCGCGAACGGCACAAAGTGGGAACAAAAGAGAAGAAACCTCGCTTCAAGCTGGTGGCGGTTGCGGATGCGAACATCACGTTTTATGCCGAACATCTGAGGAAGAAGGAGCTGGAAGAAATTGCCGCGTCTGTGGGCGCGGATCTGATTCTGCTTAAGGCTCCCAAAGACGGCAAGGTTAAAGAAGATGAGATCGAAGTTAAGGAATAGAAACTATGGCCCTGATAAGAGAACGCGATGGAAGACGGCTGCATGTTAAAAGCAAGTTGATGGGGGAAAGCCTCGTAGGAAAAACATTTCTGGACAGCCTGCAGGTTGCCCCGCAGGAGCGGCTGTTTCCGGACGTTAACATTGTTAAGATTGGTGGACAATCCATTTGTGACAGGGGCGCAAAAGCTTTACCCGCCATCGTTAAAGAGATTGTTGCCAACTCCAAAAAGCACAAGATCCTTCTGACAACGGGCGGCGGAACCCGCAGCCGCCACATTTATTCAATAGGACTGGAACTAGGCATGCCGACGGGGATCATCGCGAAGTTCGGCAGTTCCGTCTCCGAACAAAATGCACTTCTCGTCGCCACGCTTCTGACCCCATGGGGAGGCATCAAAATCGGTCATGATGAAATCACCAAATTGTCAACCTACTTTGCCCAGGGCTGCATCCCTGTTATGCACGGAATGCCGCCTTACGATTACTTTGCCTTTCCGGCACCCAAATGGCGCATACCCATCCACCGGACTGATGTCGGCACTCTGATCATCGCCGACTTGATCGGCGCGCGAAGCTGCATATTCGTCAAGGATGAAAAGGGGCTTTATGCGGACGATCCCAAGAAAAATAATAAGGCGTCATTTATTGCCAAAATCAGTGTAAAAGACCTGCTGGCAAAAGATCTGGACGACCTGATCATCGAACGCCCCTGTCTGGAAATCCTCCAAAACAGCGAAGTTCTCGACCGGATTCAGATCATTAACGGTCTGGAAAAGGGAAACATTACCAGGGCGCTCGCCGGCAAACCAGTGGGGACGATAATTTATAAATAAGATCAGTTCACGGCTAGACCGTTTAGGGTTTGCGGCCGGGGAAACCTGACATAGTCTTGGGAGTCGGGAGTGACAGCGGAAATAAAAGAGGCCCGGAGATTCCTCTCCAGGCCTCTTTTATAGACAGGCAGGTTGAAAACACTTGGCTAAACTGAGCAAGTGGCTAATGCATATTTAAATTGGTAATCAATAAGTTTTAATAATCTTGATTTTGTCTAGTTATATGTGAAAACGGTTGCAAAGAGAAGACTCCATTGTCATTGGTGTCATGTCAAGTATACGTTGCAAGATTTTATCCGTGTGCCGCTATTTGCGTAGTCCATCCAGAAATCTGTCCAGCGCTTCCATGTATAGAGATCGGTATTCATCTTTCTTCAGGATGGTCTTCTCCAGTTTTTTTAACTGGATGACGCCATTAAACGCGCTCCACAGAATGATCGCCTGTCTCCGGGGATCCACCGGCTTGAACTGGCCGGCGTCGATTCCTTCGCGGACGGCCGCTGCAAGCTTGGAGATGCTGGCGTTGCCGTGCTCGTCAATGACGTTTTTCAAGTTCGGCGGAAAAATGGTTTCCGGTGACGTCAGAAAGTAATTAATAATATCAAAATAACTTTTGTGCTCCTCACTGAACTTCAGGTACGCCATCGCGATCGAACGGATCTTCTTTTCCGGGGTCGATTTTTTAGCGACGGCCAGACGAACCGCATTATGGAGCAGTTCCAGTCCCTCCAGTTGAAGGGCCGCGAAGAGCTCTTCTTTGTCCTTGAAATAAAAATAGATAGCGCCAACGCTTAATTCTGAACGTTTGGCAATCTGATTAATGGATGTGGCGTTCATGCCCTTTCCCAGAAGCAGTTCTCTGGCCACATCCAGGATATGGCTCTTTCTCTGTTCTCGTTCTCTTTCCCGTCGTTCCTTGGCGCCCATAATAAAGTCCTTTAAATATTCAGTGGATGGTTTTTTCGCTTACTACCACCAGAACCCGTTTAAATCAAAAATTAATCAATCTTCTTAGCGCGATTGAAGGATCAGCATTCCACACGCCTTGATGGAAAAATTCCTTACTCCGATTCCTCCGGTTTCCGTATGTCTCTAATCTCAAACCATGGCTTCTGCCGTTTGAAGGGGCACAGCGCAGCCTTGCAGTAGCGGACGGGATCTTCTGGAGGCGCCTTCACGGTCAGTGATGGGGCCTCCAGATTTCTCTTCAGCCACGCCTCGGCTTCGGCCCGGGTCTCCACGCAACCGGCGGAATAGGTCGTCCGGCCGCGGCAATGAACGAATCCGTAAATCAGTTCGTAGCGCTCAGACATTCCGTTCGTCCTAAAATTCCTCACCGATCCGCAGAAGGACTTTTATCGCGAGCCCCGTGTCGATCCTTTCGCGGTAAACCACCGGCAGGTGCGCGAGCAGTTCATAATCGGAAATCAACGGTCGCGCGTCAATTTTTCCCTCAGCCATCCATTGCAGGCACTGGATATTTTCCTGGTGCGAATTGGATATGGACGCCGTCAAATGGATTTCTTTGAGGTTGATGAGGAACGGCGTGGCGATGGTGAGCGGCGTGAAGATCATGCTCACGATGCAGACCTCCCCGTTGTCCATGGCAAGATGGATTGCGCGATCGATATTGGATTTGACGCCGGAGCATTCAAATATTTTCTGAAATCCGTCAGGAGCAATCGCTACCGCTTGTGCGTCTGCATCTTTTTCGAGTGGATTGAAGACATGGTCGGCGCCATAAAGCAGGGCGATGTCTCGCTTGACTGCAATTGGCTCGTAAAGAACAATCGGGCCATAACCAAGAATTTTAAGAAGACGCACGGTGCAAAGGCCGATCGGTCCGCCTCCCATAACCAGCACCGAGCCCTTCCGGTCGTTCGTGCAACGGATTCCATGCAGAGCCGCCGCAAAGGTTTCCGCCAGGGCGGCATTTTGCGAATCAACCCCGGCGGGGATGGGAATGAGCATCTGCGGATAGACTTTAACGTATTCGGCAAAGCCACCCGGTAAATCGCCGATCCCCGTCGTCCGTCTGTTCACACGACAGAGGTGCTGTTTACCCGAGAGGCAGCTTGCGCATTTACCGCAGTATGTCGGCCTGATGCACACCCTTGTTCCCAGGGCGGCGCCTCCCGCCTGGGTGCCTTTTTCTACAACCACGCCACTGATTTCATGACCCAGGATGTAGCCCTCCGGCAGAAGACCGCCAGCCACCAGTGAATGGTCGGAGCCGCAAAACCCTGTATTGGCGACTTTGACCAGGACCTCATCGGGTGCCAGCGTGTAATCAGGGGCCTCTTCATAGACGAGCCCTCTGTCTTTTCGAAATACGACTGCTTTCATAAATTATCCTTCTTGTAGAACAAGGGGTCTTGCCACCCGAAGGCGTGGTTGCAACCCCTTGTTCTAATCCCTGTATTGCAGCGACTCCTTA
>PHBN01000021.1 GCA_002840635.1 Deltaproteobacteria bacterium HGW-Deltaproteobacteria-1 | reverse complement strand
TGATTCGAGGTAACTCATTTCGATTTCACTGTCAAAATGGCCGATGTTGCAGACAATGGCTTCATCTTTCATCATTTCCATGTGACGGCCGGTAATGACGTCACAGCAGCCGGTTGCCGTTACAAAAATATCCGCGACCGGCGCCGCCTCCTCAAGCGTTCTTACTTCATAACCTTCCATCGCCGCCTGCAGGGCGCAGATCGGATCAATTTCCGTCACCACCACCCGGGCCCCGAATCCCCGCATGGACTGGGCGCATCCTTTTCCGACATCACCGTAACCGCAGACTACGATCATTTTGCCCGCAATCATGATATCCGTTGCTCTTTTGATCCCGTCCGCCAGAGATTCACGGCATCCGTATAAGTTGTCGAATTTCGACTTGGTGACCGAATCATTGACGTTGATGGCCGGAAACAGCAGTTCCCCCGCCGCCTGCATCTGATAGAGACGGTGCACACCGGTAGTTGTTTCTTCCGAAACCCCCCTGATTTTTGATGCAACTTTCTGCCAGCGCTTGGGATCCTTTTTATAGGACTGTTCCAGACGTGAAAGGATGATTGCAAACTCTTTATTGTCGGCCTTCTGTTTCAGCAGTTTTGGATTCTTTTCTATTTTGGCGCCATGGTGGATAAATAAAGTCGCATCGCCGCCATCGTCCACGATCATATCCGGACCGGAACCGTCCGGCCACGTCAAAGCCTGTTCCGTGCACCACCAGTATTCCTCCAGCGTCTCTCCCTTCCAAGCAAACACAGCAGCCGAACCCGCCTTCGCCACAGCCGCCGCCGCATGATCCTGGGTGGAGAAAATATTGCAGGATGCCCAGCGAAGGTCGGCCCCCAGTTCTTTCAAAGTTTCAATCAGCATGGCCGTCTGGATGGTCATGTGCAGACTTCCCATGATCTTCAGGCCCGCAAGCGGTTTTTTGCGCCCGTATTTTTTACGTACCGCCATCAACCCCGGCATTTCGTTCCGGGCCAGAATCATCTCTTTTCTGCCCCAGGCGGCAAGCGACAAGTCCGCGACTTTATATTTCAGATTTTTATCGATTTCCAGAAAGGCCATTGTTTCCTCCACATTCATTCAGGATGGTTTTATATTGCGCGATAGCGATAGCATACCCGCCGGTTGACTTCAATACCTTTGTGCCCAAATTTCAAAAAAAACAAAAAGCACCCCCTGTTTGAAAGAGGATGCTTTCGTTAAGACTGTTTTAATCTATCTGGACGCTTTTTTTATCTTGTTGGCGGCGTCAACCCGGACACATTTCGGCTTCCAGGTCTTCGACTCTTCGTCATCAACAGACACGTAAGTTGCTATGATGACCAGGTCACCTTTGGCCACTTTACGGGCGGCGACATCGTAAATATCAACCTGTTCATAGGGAACCATGTTGGCCGCTTCCATTAATCGTTCATCAATGGTGATACTGCCTTCATAGTGCAAGTCAGCGTCTGTAACTGTCGCGCGATGGATTTTGGATTTCATCATAAATCTCTGCATGGTTGTTTTTTCACTCCTGTCTGTATCGATTCGTATTAAGCTTTGAGTTCTTCACCCAAAACGGAATTATCAATCAACCTGGTCTTCCCTACTTTCACCGCCAAAGCCATGACCGCCTCTTGCTTGATCTCGTTCACATCTTCAAGAGTGGAGGTATCGCATACTTTGACATAATCAATTTCGGTAAACGGCGCGCTTTTAATTAGGGCTTGGGCCTTTTCGATCATCACAGCTGCATTTCTTTCCCCTTCCGCGTAAAGCTTTTGGGCAATCCTTAACGCTCCGACAAGCGTCAGAGCCGATGAACGTTCCTCTTTGCTCAAATATACATTTCGTGAACTCATGGCCAGACCGTCCGGTTCCCGAAATGTCGGCAGCCCGATGATCTCCAGGTCCAGGTTCAGGTCCGCAACCATGCGTTTAATCGCCGCCAGTTGCTGAAAGTCTTTCTTGCCAAAAACAGCACTGTGGGGCTTGACAATATTAAATAACTTGCAGCAAACCGTCGTCACACCGCGAAAATGTCCCGGTCGGGACATTCCACACAGATTCTTTGTCACCTGCTCCACGTCAACATAGGTTTGATAGGCTTGGGGGTACATTTCCTGATTGGAAGGAAAGAAGATAATGTCGACGCCGACACTCTGCGCCATTTTCGTGTCGCGTTCAAAATCCCGCGGATATTTGGAAAAATCTTCTTTAGGGCCGAACTGGGTGGGATTCACATAGATGCTGACGACAACGCAATCAGCCTGTTTACGGGCCTCTTTCATCAATGAAAGATGGCCTTCATGAAAATAGCCCATCGTCGGAACAAACGATATTTTCTTACCAGCAAGCCTTAAAGCTTCGCAATAAGACTGCATTTCCCTGATGGACTCTACGATTCTGATTTTACCCATTAAAAAAGCCTCTCGACGCAAGACGAGAGGCTTTTGCTCTTTTTTAAGTTTCCTTTCGTCCCAGTCCTTTCGGATCCAAGCGTTATTTTGTATAACAAACACACTATCCTTTGTCAAGACATTTGGTGATGTTTATCGATTAAATCAAACCTCCTACAGCACTCAATATTATTTTTGAATACGCCGGTCATGCCAGTAAATCATGCTGTTGGGTATGGTAGCTGACATAGAGGGATCAGTCAAAACATTGATATGATCACCCGTTCCACCGCCACCCGAACTGACACTGGTTGAATAATAAAAGTTAACCGTACCATCAGTATTAACAGAAGCCACCACACTGGAAGCAACACCGGTACCTGCTTGTGAAATAAATTTTGAGCCCCCCGTCCAATTACCTTTTGCTGTAATATAATCCAGATTGTAAATGCTTGATGACCCCGGAGAATCGCAAGGATTGCTGGTGTCACTTCCTGTTGCCGGAGTATAGGTTGTAAAAAACAGTCTTTCCTTGTAGATAGTCGGATCCGCCAAAACCTTTTCGTTGGCTCCGAAAACCATATACCAGCCATTCGCACTGGCGTCATTGCTGTCTGTATATACATCGGAAGTGGAAGTCTCGTTGTTTTGATACAAATCCCCGACTACATAAGGTGCATCACCATTATTTCTTCTATCTTTGATAGCATAGAATCTGTCCGAAGCCTGAGGCCTGGTGGGCTGTGTTTTGTCTCCGGTTCCCACATATACCCACAGATTATCGTAATTACCTATGCTTGCGGCAGCCGACGTGTATATGGGCCGGATGCCGGACCCTGCCCTGTCATCAAAGAACATTCCACCGGACCAATTGGCAGTATTGCAACTTGCCGCATCGCTCTTCTTGCAGAACTGGAATCGCCAAATACTGCCCCCTAAATCGCCGACATAGGCCCGATCCAGAAAGCCGTCATTATCGTAATCCACAACCGCAGGCCCGGCTGCGAGATCATAGTTCATGTCCGCATTATTGGCATACGTGTATTTCCAGAGAATACTACCGTCTTTTAAATCAACCACATAAAATCCCTTGCCGCGGACATCCGGCCCCCCATCCGACTTACAGTTATTCCCTGAAGCCTTGCCGCAGCCGGAATAACCGCCGCTGATAAATCCGACCCATTTTTCGATGTTGTTAATCTTGACACGCCCAATGAACATTTTACCCCAGGGTTGGCCCAGATATTTACCCGTGGCTTCCGGCAATCCGGCATTGGCCCCCAGCCGCCACAAAAACGGCCAACTAAGGCTATCGTCATTCGTATCGGAAATATCAAAAGCGTAATAACCGCAATAATTGGTATGTGTTGCCGTCCAGTAAGGGCTAAAACCGGCAGCACTCGATGAATCACAGTTGGTGGAGGAACTCCACAGCGTAGTGGTGCCTCCACGGCCCAGTGATGTCACCATCAAAGTCTTCCATTCACTAACCTCTTTAGTTGTAGCGGTAATAGCCGTATCGGACCCGTTCTGTACCCAAATTTCCGCCGCGCTTGTGGGGCCATCAACATAATATTGCCGTGATTTATCCGTAGGATGCTCCGTGTCGGCATGATATATCAGTTTCAGTCGCCTCAACTGATTGGGCGGGATGAAGCTCCACAATTCACTGCCGCCGTTGACGGGACTTCCCAGTTCCCCTGTCTTAAACGCATGAAGCTGGCCGTCATTGGCCCCCACGAACATGATACGAATGCCGTCACCGGCAGCGGATGTACGAATATGATTTGTCCGAAAAGTTTTGTAGGCTTTGGGTTCGGCAAGATCCCATTGATCATAAAACAGCGCGTTGGGTGTTCCGATGGACAGCGGTGAAGAATGAAAGATATCTCCTAAACGCCAGTATTTACCCGCTTCGTATTGATCACCACCACGGATAAAGTTAATGACATTGTTTTTTTCCGTAGCATCTGCCGCATTGAGATGTCCCGCCGTAATACTGCTATTAGACGTTTGAAAATCTGCCAGAGAACCCCCAATTAATGTCTTAATGTTTCTATCGGCCGCTGTCTGGGCATTCAAAACAGTGGCCGCATCCCAGGTCGAAGGCGTAACAATGGAACCATCAGCATTGATGTTGTATCTTTTCAGATGGCCGTGCCAGAGCGGGCAACTTTGCGTCTCAAATGAAGCTTCGTAAATGAAATTTTCATCAGCGGTGCGCACGGCCTGAATGGAAGCCTGGGTAAAAGAGTAGCTCTCGCCGCTGATAACGCTTAAGGCTGTTTGCAATGACTTCGTCAACTTATCCGCGTCTGACGCCATAAACGCGTAACCGCTGAGTGCCAGATAACCGGGATCGAGGGCATCTGCCTTGAAATCAGTTTCCGAGGAACCCTGGCATACGGCTGCCGACTCGGCGGCATCTTCCTGGCAACTGGCGGTGATTCCTGCCGGGTAGCACGCGGAAGCTACAGTGGCTGGAAACGGGCATGTGCCCGCGGTTGTGCTAAATACACAACAGTTTGATGGACTTGCACCGTTGCAATCAGAACCCCTGGGAATGCTGTAGGCCGTCGTAGCGCCTGAGTTATCCGCTTCGCTATCATCCGTGCCGCCATAATACGCCATCCAGTTGAGTGTATTGGACAGATACGCCGGCATGCCTGAGCCAAAACCGATTACAAACACTTTATAACCATAATCATAAAGGGCCTTGGCTGCGGCAACGACTTCCCGTCGGCGCTCATACATGTGCGCCTGACATTCTGCGCCACTTCCATCACAGGCATACGTATCCGCACCGTCGGTAACCAGAATAACGAATTTTTTACGACAGGTCTTTCCGGCGTCCTGGGCTTTATGCGCGTCCAGATATTTCTTGGCCTCTTTCAAAGACGCCGCAAGCGGGGTACCGCCGTCTGGAGACGCATTATAGTTGATACATGTATCTGAACCGCAGGTAGTGTTTTGATAGCACGTACCTTTTGATACACCGCAGTAAGTTTGTGAATAGGATGTCCCCGTGTTTTTGCCCATTGCGCTGAGTGCTGTAACTAACTTATTTTTTCCTGAAGCATAGTTGCCCAGAGTGTCATTGCCTCCCCTGAAACGCATATAACCAATTCGAACATTCAACTCCGACGCGTCAGTTGCATCGATCTTGTTATCATTGTTAGCATCCATGACACTGAAGAGCGCCCGCTTGGCAATTGCCACACGGCTGCAGTTTAAGCTGTGTCCAAAGCCTGAGCTTGCGTAAAATGGCCCCGCACACGCTGTGTCCGTATCCATTGCATATTTATTATCACCACCCGCGGGATTCCAATCCATGGAACCTGACAGATCCAGGACAATCAGGACATCGGGAGAAGCCCCTCCAAATGTGTCCTGCTCATCGTTGGCCGGTGGTATTTCATCGTCTGTTTGCGCCCAAACCAAAACTGGCACACACACCAGCAAGGCAATCAAGTACATCCATAAAAAAGTTCTTAAGCTTTTTTTAAACATAAGCTTTGTCCTCCTTAAAAACACCAATAAAAAGTTTTGAAAAATTACCGAAACATTAATACTTCTTTTCTATTTTACAAAACGTACTGCTGTGTATTTGAGGGACTTGGTGCCGTCGCACACCGTATACATGACGCTGGGTATCAGTTAGTCCCCTGCTGTGTATCTGAAGGACTTGGTGCCGTCGCCGTACCAACCGCAATTTCAGTTTTTGAACCATAAGCTGTGTCCTCACCAGTTACAACCGTATCAAAAACAGCGGAGGTGTAAGATTTAGTCAAATCGTAGCCTTTTGCGGGGATCGAGGGCATGCTGGTGTTTCTATCCGGTATCGGATAGCTGTACCTGACCGTAGGGTCATTGGCCGTATCAAAATAGAAATTTGTTACTCCAGTTCCAGACTGCCAATTAAAATTTCGGCAAAGCTCGTGGACACCGGTTTCCGCCGCAGAGAAAGCCTTGCGCTCCCCTATCAGACGGGAAGCTATCTTCATGTCCCCTGTGGTGATGGTCAGCGCAAAATATCCGACCGCTAACAAAATCATAATACCCATCAGGGCGGCAATTAAAACAAATCCTTTTTCTGAATCTTTCCTCATTTTATGGACTAAGCACATGATTTCTCACCAATACATCTGTTGAATACGTTCTTCTGCTCACCTGGATTCTGCCTTGCGTCTCGACATCCGCAACAATCGTGATACGGATACGCCGGATCACCGCGATGTTGTTATCAACATTAAGCTCACCTAATGCTGGATCTAGTGCGCGCTCTACATTCGTTAAAGGATCTATAATAAAATATTGAAATACAGGAGTATTAACATCATTCACTACTTTGGTGGACGAACCGTCGGCGCCTAAAATTATATCACTATTTGCGCAATCGACAATCCGCGTGATAGTTCCGGCCCCTGAATTATAAGCATAACTGATAGATTCGTTTGACGCAGTACCACCAATGATACTGTCCGGTTCCGGTGGGTCTTTAGCGTTATCACCATCCCATAAATCCATCGCGATCAGAATGCTATTTGGTGTTGCAATCTGAATTCCTTTCCTGTTTGGCTTGATCGTAGTCAACCCCAATACATTACAAGTAGGAACTGTTCCCCATGTGGCTGCGGTCCTTGTCGGATTGAATGAAGCCATCCTGATTTCCATCGCCATTAAATCCAAAACCGCCCGCACATCCTGCTGCGTTAAAACCCTGCGGTCAACACTGGCAGAAGATTGTTGACCCAGGCTCATCATTCCATAGATTGCGGCCATAATGACAAGACCAACAACCATGGCTATCAATAGCTCGACCAGTGTAAATCCTTTTTTACCCATCGTTAGAATCCTTCCTGGCGTGTAACAATGATACTGCTCCTAAGACCGTTTGGATTACCCGGCCAAGTAACCCTTACACGGACCAGCCAACTGTTGATGGCCGTAGGCTGTGTGATTGTTGTATTGATCGTATAGCTCGCGTTGCCTATTATCTCAGGAACATTTGTTTTATTGGCGGGAATCGTGCCGGACATGATGCTGCCCTCAATAGTTTCGAGTTCTCTTTGCATGATTCCCGAAGCGCGTGTCATAGAATCAGCCTTGCCGGCTGTCTGGAAAGCAAGTGGCTGCATAGACAATAAACCCAATATGGCAATCCCGGTCAACATGACCGCTACAAGCGACTCGACCAACGTTAATCCATTGTTATTTAAGCGTATATTCAACATTTACTTTACCCATTTTGGTAACTTTAATTTCCGCTTTGGAATCTCTAGTTTTATGCCGTAAAGTCAAACCTTCAGAACCTGAACTCGTATTTTCTTCTATTATTCCCCGAGGCAAAAAAGTGACATATGAATTACCTCCAAAGTTGGCAGGGGTAGAAGTTTCTATTACATTTCCGGAACCTATTTCTTTGTCCGTAACTTCATTGACTACAGTATTGCCGGCAGGAGGGGGGACTCCAAAAGCCGATGTGCCTAGTGTCGACTCTTTTTGAACATCATAATTATTCGCCCCTGAGTTAAAAGTAATTCTGTATCGAACGTTTTCGGCAATGGCCCGCTGCTTGTATAATTGAAGATCAGAAGAAATTTCCCTTGCCGCTTCCTTTAAGTTGGCATTGTCCCGGTACCTGGTAAAATTGGGTGCTGCAATCGCCAACAAGGTACCAAGAATGGCCATTACAATGATCACTTCAATTAAGCTGAAACCGCTGTTTTTTCTTATTTTCACATCATGCCTCAAATTTGCCGCATCTGTAGCTTCAATTATAAAAGCAAACCGCATGCCACCTTGAACTGTGTCTTTTCAAACGTCATCCGCTGTAAACTTATAAAATATCTTGTTTTATAACAGCATATTACGCTTTTCACATCCCCCTGTCAATCATTACTTTCAACGAACGTCCAACTCTTGCAGATGGTGGTTTAACACTGTTTACCTGTTATTTTCACCTTTGATAGCTCAATATCCGAGCACCAGATAACGCATAAAGGCGTCACCCCAGAAAATGTAAGCCACGGCCGCGGCCGATAAAAAAGGTCCAAATGGCACAGCGTATTTTGTGTCCTGTTTTTTGATGATCATTGCCGTGACTCCGACAATCGCCCCGGCAAACGAGCTGAACAGCAGGACAAAAATCAACGATTTCCACCCCAGGAAGCCGCCGATCATCGCCAGCAGCTTAATATCGCCTCCGCCCATGCCTTCGCGTTTGGTGATCATTTCATAAACAAAGGCAATGGTAAAAAGAACACCGCCGCCGATCAGCAAACCAATGAGTGCTTCGAGCCACGGGATTTTCACAATAAATATGGCCGCCAGGAAAAAGATCGGGATGCCTGGCAGGGACAAAACATCGGGGATGATCTGGTGATCAATGTCGATGAAAGTAATCACGATCAGGACAGCGGTAAAGATGAAGAACACCAGAAAATCGAGCGTCAGTCCGAATCTTGTGAACAAAAGCAAGGCCAGTACGGCGGTGATCAGTTCAACCAGCGGGTAGCGCCAGGATATTTCCCCACCGCAGTCACGGCATTTTGTGTGCAGAATAAGAAAACTGATGATCGGGATGTTGTCAAAAAAACGGATTGGATGGTGACAGTGCGGACACTGGGAAAGAGGCTTGACGATGGATTCTTTTGCCGGTATGCGGTAAATGCAGACATTGAGAAAGCTGCCGATTGCCGCACCGAATATAAAGGCAAAAATGTTCAGAACCATGACAGATCTCTTATAATGGTTGCGTTCTTTGTTCAGGGGAGGTTTTCATAAGAAATGGACGATTGTAGTGCCCGGCAGTCCTGCCGCCCTATCCCTTTACAGACTTAGGCCAGTAACTTTGCGCACCGCCTTTTCAGGTGGTTTGCCTTTATCAAGCTGGATACCATTCTACTCGCTTTTCCGCAGAAGTCAATAAAATTATGTAATTCCCCTGAAAATTATTTGCATTGCCCCGGTCATTGAGGTAATGAAATCAATATGAATGACGAACAATTCATGAAACTGGCCCTGAAACTGGCTGCCAAGGGTCGGGGATTTGCCAGCCCCAATCCAATGGTGGGTGCAGTGATTGTGAAGAAGGGCCGGATCATCGGACAGGGTTGGCATCAATGCTGCGGTGAAAATCACGCGGAAGTCAACGCAATTCAAAACGCAACAGAAAATGTTGCCGGGTCAACATTTTATGTGACTCTGGAGCCCTGCTGCCATTCAGGAAAAACACCTCCGTGTACCGATCTGATTATCCGTAAAAAAATCAAACGTGTCGTCATCGGCACCACCGATTCCAACCCGCTGGTTTCCTGCCGGGGCATCAACAGCCTGCAGGCTGCGGGCATTGAGGTTAAAACAGGCGTTCTGGAAGACCGGTGCCGCAGCCTCAACGAGGTCTTTTTTCATTTCATGGAAACCGGTCTGCCCTTCGTAACGGTGAAATACGCGCAGACGCTCGACGGCCGCATCGCCACGGCAACCGGCCAGTCGCAGTGGATCAGCTCCCCCGCCTCCCTGAAATTTGCCCATCAGTTGCGGGCCGAACACGACGCCATTCTGGTGGGCATCGGAACCGTCCTCAAGGACAATCCGTCGCTGACGGTAAGAAGGGTCCGCGGGCGAAACCCGTTAAGAGTAGTTGTGGATGGCGGCCTTGCCCTCACAACACGGTTCAATGTTATGCAGGATCTTTCCCGGACACCGACATTGATTGCCACTACAAAAAACGCTTCCGATCCGGCTTTTCAAAAACTTGTGAGCGCAGGTGCCGAATTGGTAAGTGTTCGTTCAAACAAGAAAAATCATGTAAATCTTAAACAACTGCTTCATCATTTGGCCGCCCGTAATATTTCGTCTGTTTTAATCGAAGGGGGATCGCAGATCATTACATCCGCGCTGAAAGACAACCTGGTCAACCGACTGGTCACTATCATTGCGCCAAAGATTCTTGGCAAAGGCATAGAAGCGGTTGGGAATTTGAATATTCGTGATCTGAAAGAAGCGAAAATATTATCTTTGAAGAGTGTTGCTAAAAAAGGCACGGACTTGATAATGGATTACCGCCTAATGCTGTAATCAGGCATTGAGCCGCTTTGATGCCGTCCAGCGCCGAACTGATAATCCCCCCGGCATAGCCTGCACCTTCCCCGCAGGGGTAAAGCCCACGGATACTTTCGCTCTGCCCGTCAGCCCCGCGGCATATGCGCAAAGGCGATGACGTCCGTGTTTCCACTCCGATCATGTGAGCTTCTTCTGAAATGAACCCCGGCATTTTTTGATCAAATTGCCTGATTCCCTTGCGCAGGGCGTCAGCCACAAACGCCGGCAGCACTTCCGCAAGCTCTGCACCCTTCGCACCGGGCAGAAAGCTTGTCCGCCCGAGAGTCCCTGATGATTGATTTTTAAGAAAGTCGGTCATTTTCTGGGCCGGTGCGCAGTAATTGCTTCCGCCCGCCCTGAACGCCTCACGCTCCCAGCGGCTCCTGAAGCCAAGGCCGCTCAATGGCCCTCCTGAACCGGCAAAGTCCTCCACACGTACATTCACCACGACAGCGCTGTTGGCAAACTCTCCGTTGCGTTCGCGGTTGCTCATGCCGTTTGTAATAACTGCCCCCGGGAATGCGCTGCAGCCAATCACCTGCCCGCCAGGACACATGCAGAATGTGTAAACGGAACGCTTAAGTGCATCCACGGCAGCCGTGACAAAATATTCCGCCGGCGGCAATTTGGAATGTCCGGACCACTTGCCATACTGAATTGAGTTGATCAAAGCCTGCGGATGTTCGACGCGAAGCCCCATCGCAAAGGACTTGGGCTCCATTTTTACGCCGCGCTTATGCAGTTTTTCATAGGTATCGTCCGCGCTCTGGCCAATCGCCAGGATCACATGGTTTGTTTTGATTTCTCTTTCGCCATTGACAACCACTGCAGCAATTTCATCCTGCCGGATAATAAAATCCGTGATCTGCGCTTCAAATTGAAGGACACACCCCATTGCCGCAAGCTTTTTTCTCATCCGGACGATTACCTGACGCAATTTGTCCGTGCCAATATGCGGTTTGGCGTCCGTCAGAATGGCAGGCGGCGCTCCCTCTTCCACCAGCACTTTTTTCACCAGGCCGGCATAAGGGTTCTTTGTCCGGCTGGTCAATTTCCCGTCGGAAAAAGTCCCGGCCCCTCCTTCACCGAACAGAACATTGCTTTGCGGATTAAGAATACGTCCCTCCCAGAATTTTTTTACATCCTCCACCCGTTTTTCGATGGGACGCCCTCTTTCCAGAAGAAGAACGGGGATGCCTCTTCCTGCAAGCGTGTATGCTGCAAAAAGGCCCGCGGGGCCGCTGCCTGCAACAACAACCAGAAGCTTCTCCACCGCCTGCAATTCACGCTGCCCCCGGGGAGACTGTTTCGTAGTTACCCCTTTGTCATTGCGAGCTCCCGCAGGGAGCGCGGCAATCTCTTTGTTATCCGACAGATCTGAGATTGCTTCGGTCGTTTCACTCCCTCGCAATGACATTTTGAAACCGTCTTCCTGACGGGGAACATTAAATGAACCTGTTGACGCAGGCTCCATACCCGGTTCTTCGCAAAAAGGCAGGATCTGCAACCCATCGGATAGTGCTTCCGGTATCACCACTGAATCCGCCAGACAGATTTTCACCGCATAGACAAAATACGGCGGTCTGCTTCGTCTGGCATCCAGCGCTTTTCTGATCACCGCAAGCGAAATGATATCACTTGCATTAACGCCCAGCGCGCCGGTTGCCTTTGCCGCAAGACACTCTTCCGTTTCGTCCAATGTCAACCTCAGGCCGTTGAGACAGATCGCTTTCATTTTTTCTCCATTGCAAAAAGTAAACACATACGATAATCAATACTCGGTTACGCAATAGACGATAATGTTTTTTTCTTTTGTCCTTATCGACAAAAGGGACTGTGTCGTAATTCCATTTTTGTCATAACCTTGCAGATCACACGGTTCCGGACAAGCGAAGCGCGATCCGGAATCCAGGCGTCGTCCCTGCTTGTGCCCTTTAGGGTACGGAGGCGGGGAACCAGTTCTTATGCTGATATCTGGATTCCCGCCTCCGCACTCCAAAACTTCTATGGCGTAATCCGGGTAAAATTCATTGTAATCATTTTCTAAAAAGGTGCTTTACCATGCCCTGGTACGCCGTACACACAAAAAGCCGTCACGAATACAAGGCCCATAAGGGCCTAACACAGAAAAATCTGATATCTTTTTTACCGGAGATGGAAGTCTGGAGCAAGCGAAAAGACCGCAAAAAAAAGATTTCCCTTCCTCTTTTCCCCGGTTATCTTTTTGTGGAAGCGTCCCTGGACAACGAAACCAAACTGGCTATTCTCAAAACGCCCGGGGTGGTTCGAATCCTGGGGAAAAAGGAGAACGCTGAACCCATACCGGTGCCGAATGAAAAAATCACCGCGATCCAGCGAATCATGGACAAAAAGGTAGAAATGTTTTCCATGCAGTATCCGAAAGCGGGCGAACCGGCGCGAATCCTCGACGGCCCCTTTGCGGGAATTGAAGGCACGGTAGTGACAAGCGACCTGGAAAAAGAACTTTTTGTTATTTCCATAGAAGTGATGCAGCGCTCCGTGGCCATCAAACTGGAAGGATTTCAAATCAGCAAAATTTAGGGATTCTGTTTTTTCCGTTGTCAGGTT
>PHBN01000306.1 GCA_002840635.1 Deltaproteobacteria bacterium HGW-Deltaproteobacteria-1 | reverse complement strand
CTCCAAGTGTTTTATCACCAATGCGTCTTACGCGTCCCAGTTCACGGTGCTGTGCAAGACCGGAGCACCCACGGGCAACTTTATGGCGTGCGTGGTTATTCCCGCCCCTCATTTGACCTCCGATGACCTCCCTGACGTGGGCGGCGCCACCCGGGAAATTGATCTGCCCACCGGAGGAAAAATTATCATCGGAAAACCGGAGGACAAGTTGGGGCAGAGGTTGTCCAATACGGCCAGCGTCACTTTCGAGGACGTCATTATTCAGCCCGATCAGATTATCGGCAACCGGCGCTTCGGCTTCAAGTACATCATGGACGTGCTGGATTTCGCACGTCCGATGGTTGCCGCCATCGGCCTGGGACTTGCCAAGAGAGCGCTGGATGTGACCATTGCCTACACCAGCGAGCGTAAGCAGTTCGGCCAGCGCATCTGCGATCTGCCGGTCGCCCGCGAAATGATTGTCGCCATGTGGAAAAAAGTGGAACTGGCTGAACTTGCGCTCCTAAAAGCCGGATGCAAAATTCAGGAAAAGGCGAAAGACGCGGGAATCTACGCGTCGCTTGCCAAAAACACCTGTGCGGAAGCAGCCGTCTTTTGTGCCACCGAAGGTCTGCATCTGCACGGCGGCTATGGTTTTACCACGGAATACGAAATTTCAAAGCTGGCGCGCGATTCTCATATTATTGACATTTATGAGGGCGTCCGCGAAGTGCAGAATATGATTATCGGACGGGAGATTGTTTAAGTATGCTGTATCTTCATGCCATGGGGCATTTTAATCCGGAGAATATTATCTCCAATAAATTTCTGGAAGATTTGGATATCGGCACCAGCAACGAATGGATTCTCGAGCGAGTCGGTATTGTCAACCGCCGCACGGTTTTGCCTCTCGATTATATCAGGGAAACAAAAAATAAAGACTTTCGGGCCGCGTTTGAAGCCCGTCTTTATAAAAATTCTCAGATGGCCGCTGCGTCTGCCCGAAAGGCGCTTGCGCGCGCGAATCTGAAACCCGAAGATATCGGCATGGTGGTGGCCGGCAGTTCGTCGCCGGACAATATAGCGCCGGCCGAATCATCCGCTGTTGCCGCGGAACTGGGCATCGAAGTGCCCTGCCTGGATATGAACTCTGCATGCAGTTCCTTCGGGATGCAGATGAATTATTTGTCCATGATGCAGCCGGACGCTCTGCCTCCTTACGTGCTGGTTGTCGATTCCGAAACACTCACGAAGTCGGTGGATTATTCCAATCGCTCCATCGCCGTTTTGTTTGGCGACGGCAGTGCCGCTGCGATTATTTCAAGCCGGGTTCCTTCACGTGCCGCGTTTGTCAGTAGCACGTTTGGGTCCCGTCCTTCTGCCTGGGAAAAAGTCGGCATCGACTGGAACTGGCGTTTTTACCAGGATGGCAACGCCGTTCAGGGTTTTGCCATCCGCAAGACCACCGAAGGCGTCCGCGATCTTAAAAATGTTTACGCTGACAGTGCCAAAAGATTCATATTTATCGGTCATCAGGCCAATCTCGGTATGCTGACCACTGTTTGCGAACGCACGGGTATTACGCCTGAAAATCACTGGTATGGCGTTGACCAGTTTGGCAATACCGGATGTTGCGGTGCGCCCGCGGTGCTTTCCGCACACTGGGACGAAATTCAGTCCGGTGACGGTGTTGCGATGTCGATTGTCGGAGCGGGTCTTTCCTGGGCACATCTGATGTTGACAATAGGGGATGAACAATAATGGACAAACCGGTTGCATTCATCACAGGAGGCGCCACAGGCATCGGGGCCGCCTGCGTACGCGCCCTGGCCGCAGAAGGCTTTCGGGTCGGCATTCATTACCGGAGCAGTGGTGGGAAAGCGCAGGCTTTGCTTGCCGAAATCAAAGACGGTTTTTTGATTCAGGCGGATTTGGCGAAAATGGAGCAGATTGATGCGATGATCGATCAGTTAAAAGAAATGGCCGGTCGCGTGGATGTTTTGGTCAACAATGCCGGACAGTCGATCAACGCGGATATTTTATCGATGAAGATGGAGCAGTTCGATGAGCAGAGGGCGCTTGCGCGCGGTGCCTGGTATCTGACCAAAAGAATTCTGCGTCAGTTCATGGTTCGAAAATCTGCCGGACGTATTATT
>PHBN01000020.1 GCA_002840635.1 Deltaproteobacteria bacterium HGW-Deltaproteobacteria-1 | reverse complement strand
CAACCCGGCTATCCACACTCCTACAAGTGGACCCGTGGCTTTCCGTCCCACGGTTACCCGTGGTTTGGTATTGAGGCAACCCGGCTATCCGGCCTTCAACTCCGGACCCGTGGCTTTCCGTCCCAGGATTACTCCTGGTTTGGCTCGTCCTGTCGTTCCTTTACCGTATATAAGGCGCGATGGACGATAATGACTCCATCGATCCTTTTTTTTTCAAAGAGCTTTAATCCAACCCCTGTGCGCGGCATTGGATAAATATATTAGAATTCATTTTTATTGTAACACAACAGGGATGAAAAGGAAACTCGGCAGAACATCCCTGCGAGGATGACCAGGGACAAGAAAAGACAGCCTGCTCCCGACAGCGGGTCAAGTGCCCTAGGGGTGGAATGAAAGAGACATGCGGTGAACATTGATGCCGTCGATGGCGATAGGCCCGAAATCGTTCCCGCCGAAGTTGACGTTTTCCACCCGCAGGCTGCCCTGCATGGGCAGATTGAGAACAAGCGATGTGACCCCCGGAGCATCGTCCGAATTTGTGACGACATCAAGCTTGGCGGGAGTGCCGGCGTCTATATCGCCGATCTTGAAATTGCCTGTAAAAGACCATGTCGCGGGATCATTTTCGGCGCCACTTGCGCTGCCGGCCAGATGAATGCCTGACAGGGTCAATGCTTCCGGGACTGTGTTGTAGGTGAAACGGAGCGCCTGGGCGGTTATGCGCGTACTGTAATCAAAATCAAATCCGCCTCCGGTGCCGTCCGCGTGGGCTCCCGCACGATAGAGTGAAGGACCCATGCTCAAGGCGTCCAGATTAATACTGCCAATGGCAAGGTCGCAGAATTCAATATCCTCGATACCGTACCAACGCGGCAATACGTGGCTGGGATCGTAAACCGACACGAGAGTACGCCCGGCGTCATTCGTTCCGATGTCCACCCTTATAGGGTCGTCTATGGATGTGGCGGTAGTGAAGTATCCCCCCGCCCCGTCGTCCACGGTAATGTGTTTGAATTTAATCCACTTGCGGTCCATTTCCACATCTGGTGTGTCGGAAATATCATACTCATAGATGTCGACACGGGATTTGGTTTCCACATTGATACTGATTCCGGCCTGTGCGGTCACCCCGGCCAGTTCGGCATCAGACAGATTATCCGGCCCCGCCGCTCTGGCAGGCCCCGCAGATATAATAGCGGCAAGCAGCAACAGAAGGACTGCGGCCAATACGCCAAGGCCAATCAAAAGAACCTGACGGTACACAAAACGCGGATCGACAGTCAGTCTCCTGGCCGTGATAACTGAAGCGCTTCTCATCAAAGGAATAGAAATATGATTGCTTGACATGGCGTTAATAGTAAGAAGCTCCTTCTGTCATGGTTGTTGTGTGATCAATGACGCACAATGCAACAGGACTGGCGTCTCTCAACGATGCGGGGTTACCCCGGTGACGCCGCCGGTCACTTCCGAACGGCTCCTGTCAACCCTGAACGTAAACGTTTCCTGACCCTTGATGTTCAGGCTAATGCCGACGCTTTCAAGAGAATTGTCGTACGGAACCAGAACAGAATTCCCTTTGGCTAAATTTCCAGTGGTCACAGACTCCTGGACGGTCGCGGCTTTTTCAGCGGCGATGGTATTGTTTTTAACGGATTCTCCTGTCACGGAGGCATTCGCCCGGGCCAGCTCCGCCTCATCGACCTTCGTCATCTGCGCAAAGGCCGGGGAAACAAGGACTGCGCCAAACAGCATCGTAGCGTAAATAATGGATGTGCCCTGGTGTCCTTTCATTTCGTTTCCTTTGCCTGCGGTGTTGGTTTTTTGGGGCTGAGTTCTTGAAAAAGAGAATCCGCCGGGCAGTGTCAGACACCACCCGGCGAATCCCTATGCAATGCTTTCCTTCACTTCAGATAAGACCTTCAATCTTAGTGAGCCCAAATCTGAATCAAAGAAGCTGTAGACAAGGAACCAACGTTGTCTACGATCTGAGCGGTAACGCCGCCGATGTAGAAGTTGCCCAGCGTGCCAGCGCCCGTGGTCAAAGTCTGATCCTGAGCTAACACAACCGTACCCGTGATAGCGCCCGGGATCGAAATGGTGGTGCCGTTAGCAATAACAATGTTAACCTGGGTAATGGTTCCCAGTGTGGTTCCACCCAGAGCTGCGGTGTTCAACGTGCCAACGCCGATGGCCACGCCGCCAACGATGTTCACATCATCAAGGTTAAGACCGGTGACACCGATGTAACCGGCTGTTGCTGCAGCACCAAACGAGCCAGCAAGAATACTGGTGGTGTTACCATAAGAAAGTGTTCCGATCGAGACTGAATCGATGGCGACATTGAATCCAATGTTGACACCGGTGTTGCCAGCGCCTGCGGCGCCGATGGTTACATAACCAGCACTGAAGGAGGCTGCGTCAGCCGGCGTAGCGGACTGGCCCAGTCTGATTTCGATGCCGCTCATGTAGATCGCACCCAGCTGCTGAGTAACTGTAGAAGTAGGAGCACCAGCGGTAACACCAGACACGAAAATGTCTGTCTGCAGGGTGCTAACGGTGATGTGGAATGTGGGCAGACCAATTCTGACCAAGGATGCGCCACCATCACTTGTACCAACATCAATCGTGATGGGATCGTTGTCCATGTAACCGATTGCGGTTGCGCCACCAGTTGAGAAAGCGCCATCGTGACGGCCGGATGCATGGACTGTTATGTTCAGGCCTTCAATACCGACGAAACCGGCATTGGTGTAACCCGCGAAACCGTCGCTATCGCCCCATGCCATGGTTCCAATTGTGAGGTTGGCTGTGACAATGGCCATGACTGACATCGGAAGGACTACTAATGCAAAAAGTACAATCGCTGTAAATATCTTTTTCATGTGTTCTCCTTAAATCAACCTAATGTTAAATGGTTTATGGTCCCGGATCTTCCCAAGACCATCTTTATAACCGGTCTTCGGCAGACCCTACCTCATTACTATTTTCCCTTTTTTTGTCCCCCCCTTTCTTTCTGTTTTGTTTGTTTGTTTGGTTGTTATACAATTTTCTCTAATTTTGGATATACGTTTACGGAAGAATGAGAGTATTGTAAATACTCCTTTAGTATGATTTCAGGCTGATTTGCCGGCAGGAGAAGAAAATACGCCTTTCGTAGTATTCTTTTGGAGGGAGGGGTAATTTTTATGGCGGAAAAAAATAAAAACTGGTATAAAAAAACCTCATTTTTATAATCTGTATATATAAAGGAGGACGTCCATGAGTAAATCGAGAACAACTGGCCGATTTTACCGGCATTTCCATATGGGTTTACTTTTCGCGGTTGCGTTTCTGTTTGCCTGGCTTTTACCGGGCCC
This sequence comes from Deltaproteobacteria bacterium HGW-Deltaproteobacteria-1, assembly GCA_002840635.1. Taxonomy (GTDB): domain Bacteria; phylum Desulfobacterota; class Syntrophia; order Syntrophales; family Smithellaceae; genus UBA8904. The sequence goes on along the minus strand of PHBN01000020.1, from coordinate 17,598 downwards.
TGCGACGGGATGGGGGCTAAAGCCTGCCCATGCTGCCGTAAAAACCGATGCGATTGTCACACACGCGTCTGTGGCCGACCTGGTGGAAAGACTGACCCCTGCGGTTGTCAATCTCTCAACGGTCAGAGTCATTAAAATCCGGTTTCATCATTTCCGAGGATGGCTATATCTTCACCAATAATCACGTCGTCGATAAGGCCAAAATCAAGGTCAAACTCTCCGACGGCAAGGAATACAACGCCGAAATTAAAGGCACAGACCCCAATACCGACATCGCCCTCATTAAAATCAATGCGCCCGGAAAACTTCCTTATGTCCGCATGGGCGATTCCGACAAGCTGCGGATCGGCGAAGGGGTGTTTGCCATCGGGAATCCTCTCGGCCTCAACCACACCGTCACGGCCGGGATCATCAGCGCCAAGGGCCGGGAGATCGGAGCAGGTCCGTATGACAACTTCATACAAACGGACGCATCCATCAATCCCGGAAACAGCGGCGGCCCCCTCTGCAATCTGGCCGGGGAGGTAGTGGGCATCAACACGGCGATCATCGCGCAGGCGCAAGGCATAGGCTTTGCCATACCGATAAACATGGCCAAGGATATCCTCAATGATCTCAAAACCAGCGGGAAAATAACCAGGGGCTGGCTGGGCGTCACCAGTCAGGACATCACGGAAGACTTGCAGAAGAGCCTCAAACTCAAGGACCGCCGGGGCGCCCTGGTGACCGAAGTTTTTCCGGGTGACGCAGCGGATAAGGCGGGAATCAAACCCGGGGACGTCATCCTGGGAATTGACGGCAAACCGGCCAAAGACCGGCGCGAGGTGATACAGATGACCGCGGCCCTGCGTGTCGGCAGCAAAGTGGGCATCCAGATCTTCCGCGATGGAAAGGAAATGACCCTGACAGCCGTCGTTGCAGAAAGAAAAGACGGGCAGCAACAGGCCACGGGCAGCGCCGTTAAAGAACAGCTGGACATGACGGTCCAGGAGGTTACGCCGGAGGTTGCCAGATATATCGGGCTGCCGGAAAAGACCGGGGTAATTATCACGGACGTCAAGGTGGGAGGACCGGCGGAGGACGCAGGCCTGCAACCCCGTGACATTATTTTAAAAATCAATAATGTCACCATTACCGGATTGAAAGATTATCAGGCCGCACTGAATGCAGGCACTAAGGGAGATGCCATGCTGATGCTGGTTCGCCGCGGCAAAGCCAATTTTTTCGTCACTTTGAAAAAAGGTAAGGAAGGAAGCAAATAACATTATATAAACGATCAACCGCTATGTCCTCCGCCGGCGGAGGTTTCGTGAAACGCCGGAGGTGGTCAATCACGGCGTTGCGTAAACGCAGGTAGCACCTCCCCCTACCCCCTCCAAAGGGGGACAGGAGAATGAAACCTCCAAAAGGGGACAAAAAATGGAAGTCTCCATCAGAGGGGACAAGAGAGTGAACGCTCCAGGGGGCACAAAACAGAAGGTTATATTAGGAAGCTTATGAGATTGCTTCGGTCGTTTCTCTCCCTCGCAATGACATGGTGACACAGTCTCCGCGATCGAAACATGACTTTACAGGTCATGATATATATAGAGGATAGTTCTATACTTTAATTTGTTTTAATGGAGGATGGAAATGGATTTGAGGAAAAACGTTACAGTAAAAATGATAATCGGTTTGTTTATCTTTATGGCGGCTGGCCTCATTTTTTTGACTGCGCCCGTCGCAGCGGATGCGCAGGAGTTCAAGGAGTCTGTTACACCTTTCCCGCCGGCAGTTGAGGGATGGACGCCTATTGTAGAATCGATCAAGTTCAGCGAAGATCTGGCGCATATGGCCTATGTCGCCAAACGTGAAAAGGGCGTGGCAGTTGTTCTTGACGGCAAAGTCGGGCCTGTGTACGACGCGATCGGACAGGACACGCCTATTTTCAGCCCGGACAGCAAACGCATGGCCTACAAGGCGAAAAAAGGCGGTACGTGGCGCCTGGTCGTTGACGGCAGGGAACTGCAGCCTTATGAGGCTGTCACCACTCCCCGATTCAGCCGTAAGGATTCCAGCCGCATGGTGTACGTCGGCAAAAAAGGTGCAAAACAATGCCTGGTCGCCGATGGCCGTGAGGTCGGGTGCTACGACGGCATCGCAAAGGATTTTTACGGATTCAGCCTGCATTCCACACATTGGGCAGCAGTCGTCAATAAAAACAATAAACAGGTTGCGATCATTGACGGCAAGGAGGGTGCGCCGTTTGAAAAGATGACTCCTCCCCTGTTCAGTCCCGATGGCAGACGGGTTGTCTATACGGCAAGCCGCGGCGGAAAATGGATGATCGTCGCTGACGGCAAGGAAGGTCCGGCCCATGACGCAACCGGGGTGTTTACCTTCAGCCCCGATTCCCAGCATTTGTATTATGGATTTCAAAAAGATAAGAAGTGGCGGATGATGATGGACGGCAAAGAAGGCAAAGACTACGACGGAATCGGCATTCCCGTCTTCAGCCCCAACGGTAAGCGGCTAAGCCAGACCGCGCTCCGCGGTGAAAAATGGTTCATGATTATCGATGGCCGGGAGGAAGCCGAGTGGGATGAGATTTTTGTTCTGACTTACAGCCCGGATTCAAAGCGTGTAGCGTACAATACCCGCAAGGGAAAGCAGCGTTTCATGGTGGTGGACGGCAAGGCGTATGGACCTTACGAAGTCGCGTCGATGCCAGTTTTCAGCGCCGATTCCCAGCATGTGGCGTTCGCGGCAAAAAGAGGCAGCCAGTGGTTTGTCGTCATGGATGGACGCGAAGAAAAGATGTACAAAGCCGTCTCAACTCCCCTTTTCAGTCCGGGTGGCGGGCACAGCGCCTATCTTGCCCAGAAAGAAAACGGCTGGGTCGTTGTGACAGGCGGCAAGGAAGGCCCTGTCTTCAAAGAGATTGCCAATCCAGCCTGGAGCCCGAATTCACAGCATCTGGCCTATATGGTGGAACAGTCAGGGTCCTGGCGTATCGCTGTGGATGGGAAACCTGCCAAGAATACTTTCCAGGGATTCGTGAAGGGATCAAGCATCGAGTTTATTGGCCCTAATCGTCTTCGCGCTTTGGCCGTGAAACAAGGGAAAGTGGGAGTGGAGTTTATTAAATACGAACTTGATATCCGGTAGTCATTCAAATATTTAAGCAATAAGAAAAACCGGCCCTATACTCAAAGCCGCGTGCCCTGGATTCAGCAAAAGGGCACGCGGCAATGATATGCCGGATAGCCTAAACCTTCCTGCCTTCAAAAGCTCTTTGTCCGTACAAAACATGTTCTAAAAAAATATCTATGTAGTGCGTCAAAAATACCTTTCTGTCATAGCCTATCGAGTCAGGCGTTTCCGTGCAAGCAAAGCGCAACAAGAAATGCAGTATAATAAGGAATGTTTCCCAGCCTTCGTACCCTAATACCCTGAAGCACACACGAGGGCAAAAAACGGGAACGATGTCTAAATTCCCGCCTAAGACACTTTGTCGCCATGTCATTGCGAGGGAGATAAACGACCGAAGCAATCTCAGAATTTTGCCAGGGATATAAGATTGCCACGCCGCCTGAGAGGCGGCTCGCAACGATTGACCCAAAGGGTTATGACGAAGAGGTGATTGCGACATAGTCGCCGAGGGGTAGGGGGAGGTTTTTTTACGCTGCAGAGTAGTTTCTGTATGCTTGATTAAAGGAAACCACCTCCGGCGCTTCGCGCCACCTCCGCCTAACCTAAAGGTCACGCGAGCGGAGGACATTAATCCCATCGCTTTGCGCTACCTAAACCATCGAAGGACATCAACCTTCCGAAATGCCACAGATGAATCACTTCGGATTGCTCGGGGAGCAATCCCTACAATTTCCACCTCCGCCTAACCTGATAACCTGACCGCCTAAAGGTAGCACGAGGTAGGGGGCATGCAAGCGGAGGAAGAGGCAGTGTCATTCGGCTCTGCTTTTTTCTTTCCTGTCAATATGTATTAAATTTTTTTAAATTGTGCATTATCGCTGACTATGCCACATCTTAATTATTAGCAAGTCATCGATTACAATATGACCATATTTGGACAGTTATTTGACGATATATGGTCTTTTTGCAATAATATCGGCACCCGCTTAAACAACTTATTGTCATCAGATACAATATGTTCACTAATGATCATTAAATATCATTATTAATATTAGTTATTTGAATGTTGATGATTGTTTTTACACAGAAGGGTTGAGTTGACTCAAACAGAACTGCATCTCAGAACCTAAAGGTCATATTCAAGTTAATGATCCAAGTTGTTAATTCATTTTCATAGTTCAGGCCTGAAAAGGGGTTGTAAACAGCCTTTGTAATCCTGTCGGCATGCAGCAACTGATGCAGGGCAAGGTCCATAAGACCCTTGTATCTCCGTTCGGGCGGTTTGAGAAAGGAGATGTTTTTGGTCTCGATACCGAAGCCGAAAGTATAGAGTTTCATGTCCCCCAAGGGAATCGGTCCGAAATAGGAGTCCTGAATAGATGTCGGCCGGGCGTCATAGCCGAAACGCAGAAAAACACCATCAATTGGTTCAAGTTCCAGCCCGAAGGTGGCATGTATGGTGTCCTTGAAACCGTTTTCCAGTTTCATTGTATAATCGCCGCCCTTATAGCCCAGGAGTTTGGTCAGGCGAAAGAGTTCAATTCGGCGGTCAAAAACGATTTCCAGGTTTTCCCAGCGTGACCACTGAGTCCAATTCAAGTCCGCAAGGAATTTAATCCGGCGGTGCGGCTTCAGCGCGATGCCCAACTGGGCATGGGCTGGAAAAATGACATTTATCGACATGTTCCCCGTATGCTCTTCCGGAGCGTAGGTCGGCAGGTCGAGCATGGCGGCGATGATAATTGTTGTCGGCGATGAACCGAGCCAATTGACGGTTTTCTGAAAGCGCTTGCTGTAATCAAGCGTATACTTCCCTTTCATTTCGGCTTTGGATTCGCTCTGATAAACGCCGCCGATGGACAGCCAGCTGAAGGGCTCCCAGAGAAAGCCTACGTTGAATGAAGTGGTCAGGTCGTCTTCGGCGCTAAATTTCAGGCCGCCGATGTCCTCATAGGGGCTGAGGCCTCCCCCGAACCAGGGTGGGGGAAAAGTCAGTTCCGAGATAATGGGTATTTCCAGGCCGACGGTTGCCTCCCCAAGAACGCCCGTCAGGGCCACCAGCTCGTTCGGGGTGCGCATTCTTGTATCCATTGACATCCGGGCCAGACCCATACCGAAGGACGCACCGACGGAGAGGGTTTTTGTCACCCGGTAGGAGATGGTTGGCGCCAATATCATGCGGACGATGGACACACTTTTGCCGAGGAAGCGCGCCGGGTCGGTTGGATCGGTGTGTTCCATACCGACTGCGAAGGGTGCATAAAGGGCGAAACCGTAGGCGAAAGACGAACCCTTGGCGTGATAGGCTATCCCCTGATTCGCCCCGGCCATAAGATTCCAGGGAAGAGCGCCTATAACGGGAATTTCGACGTACGGCCTGGTGGAACTGTCTTGACCCGCCTCGGGATCGATGCCGTGATTGAACCAGCCGCCAAAGGGCGCCCAAAGCTTACCAGTAGACGGGTCGACAGCCTGTGTAAATTTGCTTTTGATAGACATGACGGGGACCCAGGAAACACCCATGGCGAGTTCCGTCCCGCGAACCCGATCCAGCCCGGCAGGATTGAAATGAGCAGACAGAGGCCCCTGAGGATCTGCAGTGACGGAGCCAGCCAGCGATTGCGCCCGTGTCTCGACGACCAACTTCATGGGCGCGTCTTTCATCAACATCCTTGCTTAAAAACTGAAAGGCAGACGGGCCAGGAAGAAAAAGTCCGGATCATTTTTCGTCAACCCGACACCAACTGAGAACGACACCATCCATTTTGGCGAAAAGCGCCAGCCTGTCCCGACAATCAAGTTTGCCGAGCTGTAGGCCGGCGTTACGTAAGCTGTCTCTCCTCCAGTCACATAATAGTCCGTACCGGTGTAATATACATACTGGAACTGGACGTTCATCGACAAAGCGTAGGAGATGGAGTAGGCCAAACCAAGGGCGGCATTGAAGCTCATGCCCGGCTTAACCGAATCGACAATGACACCATTTACGACATAATCGATGCCGCTTGGTTTGAAACGGTAGGTCATGCCGACACCACCGAAGATCATGGCCGGATCAACGGATTTGCTCATGTTCATATTCATAGCAACGGCATACGTACCGTTGCCGGTCGGCAGGTCGGTCAAGCGGTTGATCTTGTAAGGACTCCTGCCCGTGGGCAGGATACCCGTCAATGAGAAAATCGTTGTTGGCCATATACCGCCACTTTTAAAAGGCTGGTAGTCCAATCCTATGGTTATATCACCCACATCTGTTATATCCTTGCTTGATGAGCTTCCCGTTTTGTCATAGGCAAAAACAAAGGGAAGGTTAGCGTTAATGGTGAGGTTATCAAGCAAACCGTACTGAAGGCCAATAGCGTTGCGGATTGTATGGTTGGCGCGCGGGTGCACTGCTGTCGTGTTTTCCTCGCCGGCAACAAGTTCACTGGAGGACGTATACTCGTAGCGCAGGCTGTACTCCAGTTCGAATTTTCCCTTCTGCATGAGGGTGTATTCACGTCCCACCGCGGTCAAGACACTCTTTTCCTTTTCCGACTGCTCTTCCGCCGTTATGGTGAGTTTCTCACGGGTGCGGCCCTGTTCTTTGAGGGCTTCCACCTGCCTCTGCAGGTCATCAATCTTCTGCTGAATCGACCTGGGTTCATCCGCTTTCTGTTGTTTCGCGGGAGCTGCCGGGGCTTTGTCGGGTGCCGCGACGGACCCCGCTGAAGAATCCTGGGTCTGTTGATTTTGCGTCTCTGCAGGTGTCTGGGCCATGGCCGGAACGATCATCAGCATGGAGATGATCAAAAGGGCCAGCAGGATTATGTTTTTCTTCACGAATTTTCTCCTTTGCATCCAATGTTACAAGGTCTATGATTGCTTCGCTTTCGCCGGCGGCAAAAAATATCCCCGGGGCCGCCTCTCAATAAATATTTGATTTTATAATAAAATACATTAAAACTTCATCTCGCCGTCGGCCGCACGCCCATAGCATTATCAATGCGCAGATTTTCCATAAGGACAGAAGTAGTGGGCGGATGGAAATTGTTGAGGGCCTGGCGTGTGGCGTCCAGATCGACAAACCTCAAGTCCTCCTCCTTGAGCATGAGGGCGCTGTGAACGATCTCGCCGTCGGTGACGACGAAAGCGACGTTGCGCTGCCACATTTTGCGAAATTCCTCTACAGTGTAACTGACGTTCCCCAGGTAGGGATCGGCTAGAAAGACGTGATCCTGAACGATTCCCCTAAAGACGCAGAAATGACTGTAGCCGAAGATTTCCACCGGCACGATGCAGGGTTTGCCCAATTTCTTGAGATCTTCAATTTCCGCCTTGTACCCTACACCCTTGTAACCCAGTTTTTCTACAAAGCGCTTCATGTCCAAAAGCGAGAATGCCCGCAACTTCTCTATCTGCTGCTTGTCGCCGTACTCGATAAGGGCTTGAATTATCTGCTTTTCCGTGAGCTGCTCACCCAGATAATAGTTGAGCAGTGTGGCCAGGGCGGCAGAGCCGCAGGAATAATCATATTGCTGTTTGACAACATGGGCATTGTTGAAGTCGGACTGGGCCTTAAGACCCTGATGGAAGGTAGCAGGTGCCGCTTGCGTTCCTGCTACAACTCGCAGCTCATTATTTGGCACTTCCTGAATCGGAACATAAGGATTCACGAGACCAAGAACAACAATGAGAAAACCGAAAAGAATAACCAAAAGAACTCCTTCGTTCACCCACTATCTCAGATAAAGTATTGACCTTATTATAAAAAAATGAATGCTCTCGTTATAAACATTTATCCACTGCCACAAAAAACAGTGACGGCGCTGTTATAAATCGATTAAACGAGTATAGAAAAACATGAAACAAGTAAATACTACCAAAGATGTATTTTCCGTATTTTTAAAAAACATCAGGAAAATACGCCTTTGGTACTAGCACTTGATTATTCATAAATTCAAGCGAAAAGTTCTTACAATTCAACCTTTCAGCATCACCACATACTCTTTAGCAAGCAAGCCAGGATCTTTAAGATTCCTCATCCCGATGAACCAGGATTCGAAACGTGTGACCTGATAGGTTATGACACTTTTCCTATTCAAACAGGGTATTCCTTAAGACAAATATCCCATTTTATTTTATGAAACAGCTTGATGAACAGTCCTGCTTTTACGCACCGGGCATGAAGTTTCTTTTTAAAATTCAAGGCCGGCGTATTAAAACATCCGGTCAGGCTGAACAGCCTGGTACGCCCCATTTCAGACAAAGCTTGATACACCTGACTGTTGAGATACGGAGCAAGGTTTTTTCCCCGATATTTCGCGTAAGTGAAAACACCAAACAAATAGGCTTCGTCGGCTTTGAGCTTCATATCCTGTATCAACGGGCACCGGTCAAAATTGCACCACATGAAAGCCATTATTTCTTCATTCTGCTTTAATGTAAAACATATACAATCATCATCCTGCAAGGAGCTTTCAAATCGATCAAACCAATGTGTTTCCGGATGATTACGGATCTCTTCTATATCCTCGACTGTCGACACCCCCCAGGCTGACATTTGCAGTTCATCGGGCAGTTTTATGTCGGGTATTTGCAAAGTGGTTTCAAGCGTGAGAAAGTAGGGCGTAAACTGGAAACCAAGCTTGGCCAGTTGGTCCGTCACAACCAGCAGCAGTTTTCTGTATCGAAAAGCGTCGCATAGTTTATTCGTATATAATATCAATAATTTATCCATAGATCAAACAATACATGGAGGACTGATTTTCTATAACGATCCCTGCTCGGTTTCAGGCCAATTCCCAGGCCCCTCTTAAGGCAGGGATATCTTTTTAAATGCCACGGAATGTTATTCTTTCATGACTTCAAATACTTAAATCATGAAAAATTTGTGTTTACCAAGACGGACTTTGAGGAAAATTTTCAGAATCATACAATGACTGGTTTTCTGGAGATGTTCATCACCGTTTCTTTTGAAAAAATCCCCTTTATTTGAACACTATAGGAATATTCGTAATCGTGTCAATGGAAAATTAGCCGCCACAATACAAAGTCCGGAAAGAAAGTTTTACTCCCCGTTGCACGATACACGATGATGATGGTTCTGTTGTTTTGTCCGCCGCCACATGCGCGGGGATTTTTTTCGGGAGAAATCCCCATCCGGTTTCCGATAGTGGATATTACAGATTTCTCGTCGCGCAAATATTTCAGTACTCATTGATATAATTACACAAACCTGATTAATCACAAATTTCAGCAGAAGAATGACCATATATAGTCATTCGCGACAACAAACAACATGACATCGTAATACTGAATGAAACACACGTATTTTCAATTAAATAGCTCATTTACGACTATCATATAGCCAGAAAGCATTGAACAGCCCGGATCACTTTTAAGAAATTTGTTAGCCACCCGGCCTGGCGGCAAAATTCTGGAAAATTATCTTATTTTGTGAGATGGTCTTTTGCGAAACAGCGTGATCGCAATGAAAACCTTAAACCCATTTGATGAAAGAAAGATTGTGCTCCATGAAGATTGCCTTGTTAGGTCCGGGTCATCCTTTCCGCGGCGGGATCGTTCATTTCAACAGCCGCCTTGCCATGGAGCTGCAAAACAGGGACGATCTGGATGTTGATCTGTTTTACTGGGAAAAGCCCTATCCCGAATTCCTACTGCCCGGATCGGCCCAATCCTGCCTGGACAAAGAAAGCTCCTTAACATTTCATATCAACGGTAACCAGTTTTTGAGCTACACCAATCCGCTGACTTAGGTGAAGCTGGTTGCAAGCCTGTGGAAGAAACGCTATGATATGTTCATTACACACTGGGTTCATCCTGTTCATTTTCCTGTGCTGAAATTTGTTTTAAGCCTCGTCAGGCTCCTTACAAAAACAGAGATTGTAATCATTGTGCATAATGTACTGCCCCATGAACGCTTTCGTTTTGATACGTCAATGACCCGCAGTGTTCTCAAAATAGCTCACCGGTTAATTGTTCATAGTGCTGAAGAATCAAAAAAGCTGATGAATATCGTATCTATAAATCATGACCCTGTGGTAGCATTCATGCCGCTTTTTGATCAGTTCGTCACAGATGACGATATATCGTCATCTGTTCGAATTTCCCTTGGGCTGAGAACAAAAGTCTTTTTATTTTTTGGTTTTATACGTGAATACAAGGGTATAGACCTTTTACTTGAGGCATTTCACTTATTTGCCCAGAAACAATTGGCGGATTATTTTAGTGATTTCGAAAGCGATATGGATTTTTATGCGATCGGTGCGAGTAGGGTCGCGGCTGAGGCCATGTCTCCGACGGCCGTTTGTTCGATTATTACTGCGCATAGGAGTACCGAACTTGATTTATATTCATTTTTTAATGAACCGGGCATGGTGATTGTGTTGACTACAGGCACATTTTGTATCCTTTATTATATATGCCGCATAAATTATTTTACCTAGTGCTATGACTATGCCGATAATAATCTCATACCGACCGGCAATCCTATATATGAAGTGCGGGGAAATTATCTTTTGTAAAATATTTTTTTCACAGTAGATAAACGTTAGTGTTTGCTGTAAAATCAATCAACCGGAACACACCCCGAGGGCATTGGGCGCTTTATGGCCGGTCATACTAAAAAAGTGAATGAAAAGTTAAAACATGAATAATTTATATGATAAAGATATCCCCCTGCTGGCTTTGATGACATTTGTTCTTTTCGCTCTTAAAGCAATATGGGTTGTTGCCATTTCATCCGGACCTCTTATTCCTGATGAATTGTTGTACAAATTTAATGCCCTGGCAATATTTTCATTTCAGAAATACCCACACCCTCACTATCCGCCGGTTTACCCCGCAGTTCTCGCCCCGGCATTCTTTTTTAAACACTGGTATGAGGGAATGCTGATTATCAATGCTTTCTTATCAAGTCTTATTGTTCCTGCCACATGGTTTCTTGCCCGTTCTGCCAGCGTCCGACATCCATTGATCGCTGCTTTGCTGGCCTCTTTATTGCCCATGCACATCATTTACCCGGATCTTCTCTACAGTGAAAATCTATTCGTGCCTCTCTTTGTTTTGGCAACGGCATTAGCTTTACGGGGTAGTAAGAGCAGTCTCATTGAAGCGCTTGCATTCGGTTTTGTTTTGGGAATTGCCCATCTTACCAGGTACCTTTTTCTTCCCGCTTTGCCTCTGCTTTTCGGAGTATGGCTATACAGCGTAAGCAGTAATGAGGGAAAAGTTGTTACGGAAAACCTATTTGAAAGATACTGCCGTGCCCTTCTCGTATTACTTGCTTATGGGCTCGTCATTGGAATTTGGTTATTTTACGGATGGGCCAGCGGCTTTGCATCGACAACGCTTTTTGGCTTTGGAATCTCTGGAGTTCAGGCAAAATTCGCCAGTATTGATTCTTTTTTAATGTATGCGGCAGCTTATTCCGCTTATGTCATTCTGGCTTGGTTCATGGTTTTGGTGCTCCTGTCTGTTTGGGCAGTTCAAATCAACAATAAACAATGGTGTATCCAACTGGATCCGGTTCATAAGCGATTTCTTATACTTGCCTCAATGCTGCTTGGCTGTTACTGGGCGGTCGCGGTCCAGCATTCGTTTGGCGCATCGTACAACTATCCAGTGCCGATGCGCATCGTAGGACGCTACCTCTTGCATTTGTCGCCGATCATGTTAGTTGTCGGTGTATGGACGCTTGAAAGGATTACAGAAAGTAAGGCACCATTTCGTAAAATGAAGGCGTTTATCGGTGCAGGCGCATTGTTCGGATTAGCCTTACTATCCTGGTGTATTCTTTTTCACAAGGGTATTTGGGGGTTCACCAAATGGTTTGAAGATCCATACATGGCAGATGTCATCGCACTTATTTCTTTCCCCGTTTTTTTATTACAGCTTTTTGCGGCATTTGTACTTCTGACAATGATTTTTCTGCGGAAAAAAGAAATCCGCATTTTGGTATTGCCCATAATTTTGCTTATGCTGGTATTTCTGGCAGTAGATGCCAGAAAAATGCAAAGCTATCAGGATGGTCTTCACTATCGGGAATTTGCACAGGCCGCGGCAAGACTTCCTGATCAGGCAGGAACATTACGGATACTCTGCGATAACAAAGGCTCACTTAGAACATGGTCGGATGAGTGGTTATGGGTTTACGCAAGAATGAAATTCTGGGGAGTAAAACAGAATAATATTTCAATACAGCATGTACCGTCGGCATTGAATTCCGAATTGGCCGTTTCCTCATCAACTGTACTGCTTCTGACGATGACCCGCCTTGATATAAAGCCGTTGCGAAAATATATTGTAAATGGCGAACAATATTATATCTACCGAGTTGACGGAATTAATCCCAAAGTATTCCTTTAAAAAAAAATTTTGATTACCCCCTGTTTAACCATCACTTTCATGCCTACATGTGACCTTGTGTAGCCTTCAGGACTCACAGAGCAAAAGTATTGACCTGTCAAGAGTTTGATATTCCATAAAGTTGCAAAATAATCAAATACATGATTTTATTATACATAAAGTTAAGAATTATAGACATATCATGTCGCGTATAACGAAAGATCAGAAAAACAAACCCTATGTGACTATATATGGTCAATAAAATGCCCATATATAGTCACATATTAATAACGTCATAACCAATTTGCGATCAATCATTCAGCAACATAATAAAATTATTTAATTTTTTATAAATTTTAGTTTTGAGACTTTAACGGACTCAGATGACTTTGATTGCTTAATTCAGATGGTCAATATTATGGGGCATCAAAATCATCATTTGAAATTATTAGATTTTTTATCGAAGGCCGAGTTTTTTCAGGCGGGCATTCAGTGTGGTGCGTGGAAGGCCAAGAATCTCGGCCGCGCCCCTGGGGCCACTGATACGGCCGCCCGTAGTATGGAGAACATGCAGGATGTAGCGGCGTTGGATTTCATCAAGGCTTGGTGCACCGTCAAACGGGCTTCCTGTTGAAGCGGACGTTCCCGCAGAAAGCATAAGTTCGATGCGATCATCGGTAGACAAAAGTGCGGCGCGCTCGATGACATTTTTAAGTTCTCGAACGTTCCCGGGCCAATGGTAGGACAACAGCACACGTTCGTCTTCCGCACTCAAGCCTGGGACTAAACGGTTGAACTGTCGCGCTGCCGCATCCAGAAAGTGCTGGGCGATCAGGACCACGTCGTTGCCCCTTTCCCGCAATGGCGGAACCTCTACATGTACGACATTTATGCGGTGGTAGAGATCCTGCCTGAAGCGTCCTGCCTCAACCTCCCCGGCCAAATTCCGGCTGGTTGCGGCCAACAGGCGAAAATCTGCTTCAATGGGATGCGATCCTCCGAGTCGCACAACTTTCTTTTCCTGCAGAGTCCTTAAAAGGTTTTCCTGTATAGATTTGGGTATTTTTTCCGGTTCGTTGATGAAAAGCGTACCCTTATCGGCCAGTTCAATCCTACCGATGCACTGCTCACCGGCATCGGCAGAGGCTCCTTTTTCATGACCGAAGAGTTCACTTTCTATAAGATTTTCCGGAATCACCGCGAGATCCGCCACAATGAACGGCCCGCCCGCGCGCGGGCTGTGCCGGTGAATATGGTGAGCAAAAAGCCCCTTGCCCGCTCCGGTCTCGCCGGTAATCAAAACCGTGGTATCCGAGCCGGCAATCTGATCGAGCCGTGCCAATTCCCTTAGCATTCGTTCGTTCCTGGTGAGGATTTCGTCCTGAATGCTTTCTATATCGGCATGTATGCGATCAGGAATATCCCGTTGGCGTTTTTCGTATCGCTGATCTGCGGCGATAATTCTTTCCATACAATTGCTTAAGGTACGCTGCAGTCGTAAAAGCAAACGGTCGTCCAAAAAGTCGAAGCTGTCATCAAGACAAGCGTTGGCGTGATAAAACACTATCCGCACAGAACCGCCTGCCTCCACGGGGATGCATAGTGCAGCCATGCTGGTTGACCGGATACGCTGCGCCCGGTTTTCATGCATGGATTTGTAGATCAAGGTGAGTTGATTTCGGAATCCATTTTCTAAAATATCTTTCCCGGTCAGGTTTTTACCGCAACGCAGTATCGGCGACTTATCCGGCTTATCTGTAAACCAAAACAACCCCGCACGCTCGGACCTGAAAAATCGGCTTGTCGCATCGAGAATTAAATCAAGAATATCAAACACTTTCCTATTTGTCAGAATTTGTTCAATCATCTCAAACAGTTGACCAGCCCTATCCGTAAAGGAATCGTTCTCCAGAACGGTGGCCTCTAAAAGACATGTAAGATCATCCGGGAACAGATTCAGGCCGGCTAGCCCATCCCAGGCCGCCAGTGCAAGTTCCCTTGCTTTAGCCTGGTCCCCCGCCTGAAGCGTTAACCGTGCCATCTCGGCATGGGTTTTGGCAAGTTCGACCCGGTCCCCGGAGCGTTTCAGGCAGTTCTCACTCTCGATGAGGTCGCGCATGCATCTTACCACATCCTTCCTGCCCTGCACTGCCGACAGCCTCAAAGCCACTCCCTTGAGATGCACATTCGGTCCGGCCGAGAGTCTGGATATCTCACCCGACAAATCGAAGAATGGCAGCGGATTAAAACCCTGCTGGTGAAATGCCAGCAGCATTTCCAGCAAAAAATTGGCAGGATAGTGTCGTGGCATAACACCGGCAATGACCAGACGCCTCATGCAACCGCTCATGTGAGAATAAGATTCACAAACGAGGCTGTTCCTCAGTTCCGCATACGCCAGCGCGATCTCGGCAATGCTGTATGCAATCAGATTTTTGGCATTCAGCGCATCGCTCGAGGCCTCTTTGAGCTGGCCCTCGGCTTCCCGGTTCCTGCCCATCATCAGCAGGACCACCCCCAGAACAGAACGATAGTGCACGGCCAGGGATGTTTTACCGCTCTGCTCGGCACTGCGCCTGGCGGCATTCAGCATACCGATAGCCTGGTGATACCGGCCGGTGAAGGCCAGGCTTGTTCCATAGAAAATCGGTGTCAGGGAATCAAGAAAACATTTATCCAGACTGTCGGACACCCCCACTGCATTTTCAAGCGTGTTCGCGACATCCCTGTGCAGTCCCTGCAGGTAATAAAAAAAAGCTCGGGATTCGGCGGTTCGGGTCAGAATATCATCATCACCCAGATTTTCGACTTCCTGATTCGCGGCCTGCATGATGGACAAAGCATCTTCCAGACGATCATGGAGCATGTAGTAGCGACCGAGATAAAGGTTAATAACGGCCCATGAACGGCGATCACCATTCTGCTCGGCACAGAATCTGGCCTGCCGCAGGATTTTTGAAACATCAGGATCGAATTTCTCCAAACGGATTGACAGACGCGATATATCGAGCACGACCTCAATGAACAGTTTGGCGTTTTCCGGGTTTTCGAGAGCTTCCGCCAGATCGGCCTGGATATGAATAAGACGTTCCCGGGCTGTGTCCGGATCACCCCCGCTCTCCATTGTCCGGGCAACCTCAAGGGCAAGGCGGGCGGCATCCGTCACCCGGCCGGCGCGCTTAAGGACGTGGATGAGGGCGGTCTTGTCAATTTTTTCACCAAGGCCAAGTTTTTCCACCTGCAGGATCATTTGCTGCAGGTGTTCTGTTGTATTGATTTCGCTCAGCTTTTGAAGCGCGTCGCGTGGCGCACCGGAAGAGATAGTGAAGGTATCTTCCCCGGCAGGTACGATCAAGTCGGCGCCCCGTTCAATCACATCAAGGAGTTGTCCGTCTGAAAGGGGGACAAACATACCGGCAATTTCGACAGGCAACGGCCCACCAAAGGCCTCGAAGACGGCCAGAAATGCCCATTGTTCGTCAGAAAAATGATCATTCAACATAGAAGTTCTGTCACTTGTGTCCCGACGTTTTATTCTATTGATAATGCAAGTTATAGAAAGCAATGAGAATATGCAATAAAAAGTTGTATATCGATTTGAAATATTTTTTATCGGGATGCCATGCCCTTGCAATCAACCACCTCGCAGCAAACTGCCGCCGATATTCACTCTTGACTTTTCATCCACACGTGAACATTTTTATTATTATAATTTTTCCTTTCCGGATGCCGCTTTTTTGATATACTACGGGCAGCACAGACTGTTTAACCAGACGGTTTAATGTCATCAATTTAGCACAAAACCATCATTTATACATAAAGGGGGAGAAGACCATGAAGACTAAATCCATAATGTTTTTAGCGGTTCTGATGTTTTCAGTTTTTGCGGCAAGCGCCTGGGGAGGTAGTGAAGCAGGCAACAACACATGGTATGGTTTGAATGCAGGAAACACCACCATGACTGGCATAGACAACACATTCATTGGTTATGCCTCAGGCAATCAAAACACCTCTGGCGACAGCAACGCTTTCCTCGGGGCTTATGCCGGTAACATTAACACAACCGGCCATGACAACACCTTCCTGGGCCATGAAGCCGGCTCGTACAACACAATCGGATACAACAACACGTATATCGGAAGTTATGCGGGCTACTTCAACGACTCCGGGATCGGAAACGTATTTATCGGCTTTAATGCCGGGTACAATGAAACCACCTCCAACAAACTGTATATCGACAATTCTGACACAGCCACCCCTCTGATCTACGGGGAGTTTGACAATAATGTCGTAACCGTCAACGGCAGGCTTGGAGTTGGGACCCAAGTCCCGGTCAGGCAACTGCACGTTGTCGGCGACCAGGCGGTTTTCCGCATGGACCGGCCGTATGATACCGCCGCCTTCATGCTGGTGCGCACGGATTTAAGCGGCAATCCCCTGAAGACGTTTGTCGTGGGTGCCGATGCCAGCGGATCAAATAATGGGGCATTTGTCATCAACGACCTGGGAACGGCGGTTTCGGGAGCCGGCATCCGGCGGATGACGATTTCTAATAGCGGCAGTGTTAATTTCCCCGGGGCGGTTACAGCAGCAAGTTTTACCCCCGTAAGTTCCATTGTCCACAAGACCAATGTAAAAACATACGAAAATGCGCTAGAGACAGTAAAAAAACTCCGGGGTGTGAGCTTTAACTGGAAGGAATCCGGCAAACCGTCAGTGGGTTTGATTGCCGAAGAAGTTGACAAAGTGATTCCGGAGGTTGTTGCGCATAACGATAAAGACGCAACCGGCGTGAATTACGACAGCCTGGTCGGGGTACTTGTGGAAGCTGTTAAGGAGCAGCAGGGGCTTATTCAGGCGCAGAGAGAAACCGTGGCACAGCAACAAAAGACTATTTCCGCTCTTTCGGAAAAAGTAACTGAACTTGAGCGGATGTTAATCATGTCCAACGCCGTGTCAAAAGCAGATTGAAGATCAATGGAATAAAATCTTTCACTTGTGTTTGCAGAGACGGGGACGGTCATCGTTAATACATCTGTTTGATCGTGTATCCCTTTTCCCGGAAAAGCTTCAGGCAGGCATCCACGGCATCAGGATCGTAAATAACACCCCTGTTCT
>PHBN01000305.1 GCA_002840635.1 Deltaproteobacteria bacterium HGW-Deltaproteobacteria-1 | reverse complement strand
GGCATTGAAGACGATAAAACTATCCATCTTTCTTTCCGCCGCCACGACGTTTATCGGTTTCGGCGTGCTGGCCCTGGCAAAGCATTCGCTCTTGCGCAGCATCGGACTGGTTTCTTTATTGGGCATTGGTTATTCTTTGATTGGCGCCTATTTTATTTTGCCGGTTTTGATGGAGAAAATATTTGCTCCGGTGCAGCATCCTACAGGCGAAATCGCGATTGGTTCTAAAGAACATCTGCACCGGACGATGTTGCGCTACCGGCATCTGCCCGGCTATCCGCGGATTTTCGCCCGGTTTAAAATGATGATGGACCCGATGTTCGGCGAGCTTCATCAGTATGTGAAAAATCCGCGTCGGATCATCGATATCGGTTGCGGCTATGGCATTCCGGCCACCTGGCTACTGGAAATTTATCCGCAGGCTAAAGTGTTTGGACTGGAACCGGATGAAGAAAGAGTGCTGATTGCCAACCGTGCTATCGGCACACGCGGGTTTGTGCAGGCAGGTTTGGCGCCGGACCTGCCTGCCGTGGACGGCAGCGTCGATTATGTTACAATGCTGGATATGCTTCATTACATCAATGATGATGAATTGCTTTTAATGTTGAGGCGGATCTATGAGAAACTGGAAGCGGGTGGAACGCTCCTGATTCGCGCGACTGTTCCATCGGATCAAAAAGTTCCCTGGAAGCGCTGGATCGAAATGACACGTTTAAAACTCACAAACACAGAACACGTCTTCCGCCAGGAAAAAGAAATTGCCGGGTTGATGTCTGAAGCCGGATTTGCTGTTGATATTCAGGCTTCCACAGCCAGAGGTGTGGAAGAGAAATGGTTTGTGGGAAAAAAGGCTGACACATGAAACGTGAAATATGTGAATTGAACAGCGTGCCAATGCCCATTCCGACATAAGGGACGTGGTATCAATATCCCAGAAAGTCTTTGATCTTTTTAGTTTCCTGCATCAGCTTTTGAAATCCGGGGATCGTTAAGGACTGCGGGCCGTCGGAAAGCGCTTTCTCCGGCTCAGGGTGAACCTCTACCATAATGCCGTGTGCTCCCGCCACCAGTGCCGCTTTTGCCATCGGCGGCACCAGGTTGCGCTTGCCGGTGGCATGGGATGGATCCACAATAATTGGGAGGTGTGACAGCTCCTTGATGATGGGAACAACTGACAGATCCAGACTGTTTCGGGTGGCCGTTTCGAATGTCCTGATGCCCCTTTCGCAGAGAATGACCTGGGAATTTCCTTCAGCCAATATATATTCTGCCGCTGCCAGAAATTCTTCTATGGTAGCGCTGAGCCCCCGTTTGAGGAGCACCGGTTTTCGGATGCGACCGACTTCCCGAAGAAGATCAAAATTCTGCATATTTCTTGCGCCCACCTGGAGAACATCGACATAGCCGGCAACCAGTTCCACGTTTTCCGAGGTCATTACCTCGGAGACGATCGGGAGGCCGGTTTCCTGTCTTGCAAGGGCCAGAAGCTTCAGCCCCTCCTCCTTTAATCCCTGAAAGGTATACGGGCCTGTCCGGGGCTTGAAGGCACCGCCACGCAATAATTCTGCACCCGCGGCCTTAACAGCCCTTGCTGTGCGGAGGATCTGATCTTTGTTCTCCACGGCACAGGGGCCGGCGATGGTAACTGGACTTCTTCCTTCACCGATCTCGACACCGATGATCCTGATTATGGTTGGCCGGGGGTGAAAATCCCTGGATACCATTTTGTAGGGTTTGGAGACATGAATGATGTCCTTTACGCCTGGAAAATCCCGGATAGAAAGGTCATCCACATATCCCTTGTTGCCCAGAACACCAATGGCTGTCCTTTCGCTTCCGGGAATGGACGATGCCTTCAAACCCATTTTTTCAACTGCCGCCATAACGGCGCCGATTTGCTTCTGGGTGGCACTGCGATGCATGACGATCAACATGGTTTTATATCCCCCTTGATTGCTTCAGATTGTTCATCCTCAGGAGTCGTTTTAGCCTGGTTTCACAAAAAGACTTCTTTAAATGATTATTTCTCTTTCAAAAATTCCGAGTATAATCTTTTCGCGCATTCCGGGCAAATCCCATGAGTGAATTCCACTTCCGAGTGTTCTTTGATGTAGGATTCAATCTGATGATGTAGGATTCAATCTGATTCCAGTAACCCTGGTCATCCCGGATTTTTTTACAGGAAGAACATATGGGAAGCAGACCGCTTAACATTTTGACTTCCGATATCGCCTGCTGAAGTTCTGCGATCAGCTTTTCCCGCTCTTCTCCAAACTGTTTGCGTTCAACGACTCTTCCCAGACGTTCTGCGACCGCTTTTATTAGGTTTTGCTCTTCTTCCAAAAAAAGTCCTTCTTCGATGCCTGACATCGTAATCGGATAGCAGACATCCACTGCCCCGAGCGGTTTTCCATGTACAATCATTTTTGACGATATTTTCCACTCTGTTTCCTGAAAATTATCGGTTTTGAATTCCTGGTCTTTGAAGGTGATTCTTGCGCTGGCATGTTCGGGATATAAAAAACCGGGGGGCAATTGATTGACCACATTCTGGAACAGGTCCTGCAATGAATTGCTGTTTTCAATCAGATCCGCAATGGAATAAAGGCATCTCAACTCCTTGACACGTTTGAGAAGATCCTTTTCCGTCTTTTTACGCCTGTCGATGTTGGTCAGCCCGCCATACAGGTACAGGCAGTCCGGATTTTCCGGTTTCACGACGCATTCCGCATGAGAGGCAATCCAGAGGATTTTCCCATCTTT
>PHBN01000304.1 GCA_002840635.1 Deltaproteobacteria bacterium HGW-Deltaproteobacteria-1 | reverse complement strand
ACGAGGATCGCCTCCCTTTTCCCGACGGGAATCCGTACGCGGGCAAACAAACCGCTTCTGGGCCTTGCGTCCTTCAGCCCCACCTTAATCATAAAAGTCCGAGAGAGGGAATCAACGGAGGGAAAAACCTCCCGGATGGTTCCTGTTATGGGCTCGTTTAATGTTTCGACCACAGCTTCCACAACCAAACCGGTTTTTACTTTATCCCCGAGGCCGGCGTCGACGGATGCTTCGATATAAGAACCGCCACCGCCTTCAATAACCAGGAGAGGTACGCCGGGACTGACCATACTGCCTGCATCAATGCGCTTCTCCGTCACTCTTCCGGGAACAGGCGCTGTAATCCGGGTAAAGGACAGATAGGTTTTGGCTTCCTGGGCCATGGCCACTGTCCGTTCATATTCCGCTTGCGCCACTTTCTTCTGGGTTTCAATCTGCTCCATCTCCTGGCGCGAAAGGGCTTTCTCATCAAACATATTTTTATATCGCTGCCAGGTACTCTCCGCCAAAGACTTGCTTTGCTTTGCCGACTCCACAGCCATGTTGGCGGCACGGACCCGCGAGGTGGCGTCCCGGTCATCGATGACCAAAAGAACTTGTCCGGCCTTGACGGTGTCGCCTTCCCGTACCAGGAGGGACGTGACAACGCCCATCGCCCGGCTGGCAACCGTGCTGGTGTGGTCGGACCGGACGGTTCCCGTGGCCTCATAGACATCGTCCACCGTTGACAAGGAAACAGCGGTAGTGGAAACGCCTGCGACCTCGGGCCGTTTGGTCGCTTCTTTTTCCGTATTGCCTTTGCAACCTGTTGTCAGAGCGGCAAGCAGGACCATTGCCGACAAAAAAAAGGATATTATAAACCTGCGATAATTCCATTCTTTCATAGTTGTCTCTCCATACTGGAATTTCATTTATCGATCTTCAAATCGTCGAGAATCGTCCCGCTCTCAAAGCTCAGGGTCGCCAGCGCAACTTTGTAAGCATTTTCTCGTTCCACAAGGCCTGCTCTTGCCTGTTCCAGACTGGACTGGGCATTCAGCAGATCCGCCAAAGGCGAAAAACCATTCTCATAGCGCAACTTAAACAGCCTTGTTCCTTCTTCCGCTGTTTTCAAGGCTTCCCGGGTAAGGTCGATATTCTTCCGGGTTTCATCCACATTCATATACGCCTCATAAATCTTGAAGGAGACGCCTTTTTTCATCGCCGATACGTGTTCCTGAGCCTGTGCCGCCAGGTGCTTTGCTTTCGCCCGTTCGTATTCCCGCTTCGTCCCGTCGAAAAGATCCCACCGCAGAAAGGCCATGACCTGCCAGCTTTTTCCTTCGGAACCAAAGGGCTGGTTGTGATCGTTGAGCTGATAGGTTCCTCCCACACCAATGTTAGGGAAATAGTCGGCCTCGGCCTTCTTGATATTCTGTTCGGCGTTCTCATGCCGTAGGTGGGCCGCGCGTATATCGCTTCGCGATTCGGCTGCCTTCACATAGGTTGCAAGATCATTTAACGGAAGGTCGATGCCTGGATCATCCACATCAATCGATTCCGTTGTCGCCAGCAGCAGGCCCAGGCCGCGCTTGGCCAGACTGACATACTTGTCCGCAATGTTCTTTTTCTGCCGGGCCTCCATCAATGCGGTAGAGGCGCGCAGAGAATCGGCATACTGCCCAAGACCATTTTTATAACGAAGGTCCGCAACGCGCTTGTGTTCCCGGGCATCTTCAACCCCCAACGCAACAGCGCGAGCATACTGTTTGGCGCTAACAAGCGTGAGACAGGCTTTGACAACTTGAAAGGCAATGTCCTCACGCTTCCGGATGAGTTCCTGATTTTTGGCCCGAGCTTCCGTTTTGGACATGCCAAGGGCGATATAGGCCTTTTTCACAAACAGGGGTTGTTCCACTGTCAGGGAAGACTGAAAGTCGTTAATGGCGTCGGGACGGTTCAGGAGTTCGGGATTGAAATCCTGCTCGCCGATCCGTTCCTGGTTGAGCCGGGACATGAACGCATAAGTCGGATTTGTTGTCCGGAGATAACGTTCTTCGAAGGATATTCTGGGCAGAAGATAGCTGCGGGCAATGCCGATATCCATTTCCTGGGCCTGAGTGGCACTCTGCAAGGCCCTGATTTCATGATTTTCAACAAGGGC
>PHBN01000303.1:811-2967 GCA_002840635.1 Deltaproteobacteria bacterium HGW-Deltaproteobacteria-1 | reverse complement strand
ATCGGTCGGAGGGGCTTCAATACTTAATCTGTAAATACTCTCCCGAAGCGGTTTGTCTTCGTCCGACACCAGAATCATGTTAATGTCAATGTAACCAAGAAGTTTGTAAGTCTCGATAATTTTATCACCGAGCTTTTGAAGCGAAGGCTCCATAAAATAATTTAATATTTGTTCACTTTCGACAAACAGCGTCTTTTGCGGATATTCCAGCATCAGCCTGATCAGATTCATTTCAAGCGGATTCAGGTTTATTTCGGCCGATCGTTTCAGGGCTGCAACACCTGCCTGCTGAAACTTACCCGTCTTGCGTTGAGCCTCTTTTTTCAACAGGGTTTGGTCAATCCCCAATTTTTCCGCGATACGCTTGATAAAAAGATTCTTTTCGATTTCATCGCCGATTTTACCCACGAACTCCATCGCGGTTTTCACCAGATCACGGTTTTCTTCAAACGTCTTGCCGTCTCCCAGAATGTTATCAATATAATAATCACTGATGGCCGGCGCAAGGGCAATCAATTCATCGAGCTTTTCCTTGCCGTATTTTTTGATAAAGTCATCAGGATCGCAGCCCTCAGGGAGAATTAAGGCCCGGGCGTACATGTTCGCTCCTAAAAACAACTCTAAAGAGCGGTCCAATGCTTTTCGTCCGGCTGTGTCGGGATCGAACAGCGCCACGACATTCTGAGTATAGCGGCGCAAAAGTTCCAAATGATCTCTTGTCAGCGCTGTGCCCAGTGTTGCGACCACATTGCGGACACCTGCGTTCCACAGCGATATCGCATCAAAATAGCCCTCCACAATCAAGCAGAAACCATTCTGGCGAATCGCCTCCTTGGCTTTTTGCAATCCGTATAAATTCTTGCCTTTAATGTAGACAGGCGATTCCGGCGAGTTGAGATATTTCGGTTCGCCTTCACCTAGAATCCGGCCACCAAAGGCCACTATTTCCCCGAAAATATTTTCAATCGGGAAGATCAGCCGACCTCGGAAGCGGTCGTAGAAGCTTCCTTCTTTACCTGCAGCAACCAGACCGGCCTGTTCGGCCAGCTTCAAAGATAAGCCGCTGCTTTCGATATAATCGGTCAAAGAACGCCAGGTATCCGGCACATACCCCAACCGGAATTGTTTGACGGTTTCTTCGGTAACGGCCCTTTTGAGCAGATAATCGCGGGCTATTTTCCCTGCCGGAGAGGCCAGGTTGCGTGCAAATTGCTGCGCCGCCCTTAAATTCAGGTTAATAATCTCATCGTGCAGGGAATCTTTTTCATGGCCTTCCCTACCGAAGCTCCGAACCGGAAGAATGACACCTGTTTTCTCCGCCAGATGCCTAATGGCTTCAGGGAAACTTTTATTGGCAATTTTCATCAGCAGGGTGATGACATTACCGCCTTCCCCGCAACCGAAACAGTAAAAAATCTGTTTTTCGCGGTTGACGGTGAACGAAGGCGTTTTCTCCTGATGAAAGGGACAAAGGCCCAGATAATTCCTGCCTGCCTTTTTCAACGTCAGATATTCGGAGGCAAGCTCGACGATGTCCACCCTGCTTTTAATTTCTTCAATCTTGCTGTCATCAAAACGCACGAATGATTGCCTTGCCTGTTTTAAGTTTTTTTCATCAACTCTGCTCTGACGAATGAAGCCTTTATTGAGATAAAAGTGCTTTTACTTTTTCACCGGCGGCTTTGCCATCCGCCTTACCGGTAATCAGCGGCATCAAGACCTTCATGACCTTACCCATATCCTTGACTGAAACGGCGCCAACATCGGTAATCGCTTTCCTGATGAGTGTTTCCACGTCTTCATCCGACATTTGCGCGGGCATGAATTCCTGCAGGATTTTTAGTTCCGCCTCTTCCTTTTCCACCAGGTCCTGTCTTCCACCTTTGGCGAACTGTTCGATTGAATCTTTTCTCTGCTTCACCAGTCCGGACAGAATCTGCATGGTTTCCGTTTCGTTGAGCGGTCGCAGCAGGTCTATTTCTTTGTTGTGCAGAGCTGTTTTCAGCATGCGGACAGCGGAAAGCCTGATTTTGTCTTTGGCCTTTGCCGCCGATACCATTTCTTGATTGATCCTGGCATTAACATCCATAATAATTTACCTCGAATTAACCTAACTGATCTTCCAGTTTTCTGCCGCCGAGCAGATGCATGTGCAA
>PHBN01000303.1:0-648 GCA_002840635.1 Deltaproteobacteria bacterium HGW-Deltaproteobacteria-1 | reverse complement strand
AAGGCCAGAACGGCGTCATCTTCGTAAACCTTCGTGCAGGGAATATCCCCGTTGATAATTTTACAAAAAATACAATCTGACATATTTTTCATCTCCCCCTGATTCTATGAGGTCTCGCGTGTCTTTGCGATGGCGTCTTCCAGTGCAATCGCACCCGTGTAGAGCGCACGGCCGACAATCACTCCAAAGAAAGAGCAGTCCCGGACAGCCAGCAAACGGTCAATGTCCGCAAGTGTGGCCACGCCGCCGGACGCCATCACCGGGATCGCTACCGCCTTTGCAAGCGCCCGTGTCGCCTCCACATTAACACCTGTCTCCATGCCGTCGCGCTGAATATCCGTATAGACGATGGCCTGAATCCCGCAGTTTTCATAGCGCTGTGCCAGTTCGACCGCGTGCTGGCCGGTCTTTTGCGTCCATCCACGGACAGCAACCTGACCACCGAGTGCGTCAATCCCCAGAATAATCTTCCCGGGATGCATTTGGGCGGCCGTCTTTACAAATTCTTCATCCTGGATGGCCGCCGTGCCCAGAATGATGCTCGACACACCATTTTCCAGATAATAATTGATCGTCTCCATGTTACGGATGCCGCCGCCGACTTCAACCGGCACGGAAACCGATTTCGCAATCTCGCAAATGACGGGC